>DATJNE010000196.1:0-8773 GCA_035508305.1 Acidobacteriaceae bacterium
CGACGGTGAATGTGGGGCTGCGGCAGAAGGGGCGCGAGCGAGCGCGCAACGTGCTGGACGCAGAGGCGGATACTGCGGCGATTCTGGCGTGCGTGGCCAGGGCGAGGACTGCGGTGTTTCGGGTGTCGTTGAAGGGCATGATGAATCCATACGGCGACGGGCACGCGGCGGAACGCATTGTGGAGGTGCTGACGACGGCGCCGCTGGGCCGGGAGTTGCTGATCAAGCGTGCGATGCCTCTGCCGCTGCGGGGCGGGTCGTTGTGACGATCCGGACATTGAGGTGGTGGTAACGCTGCTGACGGTCCGCGGGATCGCGACGGGGCGTACTTGGTGTCAATTCATCGGCAGCCGGTGGCGCGACAGGGCGAGGCTGCCGGTGACGGATTCGATGGGCGCTGCCGTTCTTCAATCGCATCACGGAGGAGCAGGTGGAACGCGTGTGCGCGGAGCTGGAGCACGCAATGAGCTCGTAGCGCAGTCGATTCTGACTCCCCAAAGGAGTCATCTTTCCGCGAGCAGACGAATGCTACGATGAGGCGATGCCGACCGGGAAGAAAGCGAGCGTGAAGCGCAGCGCCAGGCGCGGAAAAGCGCGCTCGCTGCCATCGGCCAATCCACGCAGTCTGGTGGTCATCACCGGGCTTTCGGGATCCGGCAAGGCGTCGGCGCTGAAGGCGTTCGAAGACCTCGGCTATTATGCCGTGGACAACATGCCCGTCGAGCTGATGCCGCATTTCGCCGAGCTGGTGGCGCATTCACGCGACATCCGGCGCGCCGCGCTGGTGGTGGATATCCGCGAGGGGCAGAGCCTGGAGAAATTCCCGTCGATCCTGCGCGAGATCCGGCGCACGCTGACCACGACGGTGTTGTTTCTGGAGGCGTCGAAGGCGGCGCTGCTGGCGCGCTACTCGGAGACGCGGCGGCCGCACCCGCTGGGACGAGAGGAACGCGTAACGCGCGCGCTGCAGGAGGAGCGCCGGCTGCTGGAGGCGATCCGCAACGTCGCCGATGTGGTCATCGACACGACGAAGTTCAATGTGCACGAGCTGCGGGCGTACATCCAGGGCAAATTTGTGCACGAAAGCGACGGGAAGAGTCTGCTGGTCTCGTCGGTGAGTTTTGGATACAAGCGGGGCGTGCCGCTGGACGCGGATCTGGTGTTCGATGTGCGGTTCCTGCCCAATCCGCACTTTGTTCCGGAGTTCCGCAATCTGACCGGGCAGGATCCGAAGGTAGAGAATTACATCATCGGCTTCCCGCAGACGCGGGAGTTTCTGGACCGGGTGACGGAGTTGCTGTTGTTTCTGCTGCCGCACTACATCAGCGAAGGGAAAAGCTACCTGACGCTGGCCTTCGGATGCACGGGCGGGCAGCACCGGTCGGTGATGATCGCGGAGGAAGTTGCGCGGCGGCTGGCGCGGCACGGGTACAACGTGAAGACGGCGCACCGGGATATGCCGAGGTGAGACAGCCGGTAGCCTGTAGCCGGTAGCCGCGGTAAAGCAGGTCGCAGGTCTCAGGCGTGCTGGGAGAGGGAAAGCACGTTGCCGTCGGGATCCTTGAACCAGGCGACCTTGTCGCCGTTGGGGAAGGTGCAGATGCCCTGCGCATCCTGGCCCATGTTGGGGTAGCGCTCGAAGGCGATGCCTTTTTTCTCGAGGGCCTGAACAGCATCGCCGATGTCGCGCGACTCCCAGCCGAGAACGGTGTGCTGCGCGGGGGTGAAGCTCTGCACTTTGCCGATGCGCAGCATCACGCCGTTCAGATCGAAGACCAGGGCAAAGCCGTCGTCGCGCAGATATTTGAGGCCGAGTTTGTCGCGATAGAAGGCGATGGCCGCCTCGGGATTCTGCGTGAGCAGAAATGTGACCACGCTGTCCATAGGAACCTCCGCGTGGCCATCGTAGCAGCATTGGAACAGACCGCCAGCGGGAGACTCGAAAGATTCCACCACCAAGGACACAGAGGATGCGGAGGGCGTGGATGTGAGGAGGATTTTGTCCCCTCTTTTCCTCATTGCGGCGGAGCGATCCTCCGCAGGCCGCACTTGCGCGACGACCTAAAATAGAAACAGGACACAATGGCGGAATTCACTCATCTGCATCTGCACACCGATTATTCGCTGCTGGACGGAGCATGCGACGTCGAGAAGCTGGTCAAACGCGTTGCCGACATTGGGCAGAAGTCCGTGGCGATTACCGATCACGGCAACATTTACGGCGCAGTGCATTTTTTTGAAGCGGCGAAGAAGCACGGGGTTCATCCGATCCTGGGATGCGAGCTGTACATCTGCAAGAAAGACGATCATCGCGAAGATCCGCAGGGCGACGACTACAACCATCTGCTGGTGCTGGCGGAAAACGAGGAGGGGTACCGCAACCTCGTTCGCATCACGTCCGAGGCATCGCTGCATGGCTTCTACCGGAAGCCGCGCGTCAGCAAGAAATATCTCGCGGAGCATGCGCAGGGGCTGGTCGGGTTTTCCGGCTGCCTGGCGGGCGAGCTGTGCGAGAACCTCATGGCGGACAAGTACGGGGCGGCGCGGGAGACGGCGGCGCAGTACCAGGACATCTTTGGGAAAGGGAACTTCTTCTTGGAGATTCAGGACCAGGGGCTGGAGCTGGAGAAAAAGATTCACGCCGACCTCTTCCGGCTGGAGAAAGAACTGGAGATTCCTCTGGTGGCGACCAACGACAGCCACTACCTGTGCGAGGACGATGCGCACGCGCACGAGGTGCTGCTGTGCGTGCAGACGCTGGCGTCGATCAACGATCCGAAGCGGTTCAGGTTCGACTCCGACCAGTTCTATGTGAAATCGGCCGCAGAGATGGAGCGGCTGTTCAAGCACGCGCCGGAGGTGGTGCGGCGAACCATGGATTTCGCGGAGCGCTGCCACCTGAAGCTGAACCAGGTGGACAATCCATTTCCGGAGTTTGCGGTTCCGCCGGGACATACGATCGACAGCTACTTCGAGGAGATTTGCCGCCTGGGACTGAAAAAGCGGCTGCAGACAGCGGTGCGCAACCTCGAGCAGCGCGGGGTGCTGCGCACGCCCATCCACGAATACGAAAATCGGCTGAACTTCGAGATCGGCGTCATCAAGCAGATGAAGTATTCGGGGTACTTCCTGATCGTGTGGGACTTCATCAAGTATGCGCGCGACCACGGCATTCCGGTGGGGCCGGGGCGCGGATCGGCGACGGGCTCGCTGGTGGCCTATGCAATGGAGATCACCAACATCGATCCGATGCAGAATGTGCTGCTCTTCGAGCGGTTCCTGAATCCGGAGCGCGTGACCATGCCGGATATCGACGTGGACTTCTGCCAGAACCGGCGCGGTGAGGTGATCGAGTATGTCACCCGCAAGTATGGCCGGGAGCAGGTGGCGCAGATCATCACGTTCAACACCATGGCGGCCAGGGCAGCCATTAAGGACGTGGGGCGCGCGCTGGATATGCCCTACGGCGACGTGGACCGCATCGCGAAGCTGGTGCCGGCGACGATCGGAGTGACCATCGACCAGGCCCTGAAGGATTCGCCGCCGCTGCAGGAGGCATACGAGGGAACGCCGCAGATCAAAGAGCTGATCGACACGGCCAGGAAACTCGAGGGGCTTGTGCGCGGTGCGGGCGTGCACGCTTCTGCTGTGGTGATTGCGCCGCGGCCTCTCACCGAGCTGGTGCCGCTGAACAGGACCAAGAACGAAGAAATCGTGACCGCCTACGACATGAAGGCGGTGGAAAAAATGGGCCTGCTGAAGATGGACTTCCTGGGCCTGGCGACGCTGACGGTGATCACCGACTGCGTGAAGCTGATCGAACAGACCCGGGGACAGAGACTGGACTTCGAAGCGCTCCCCATGGACGACCCGGAGACGATGAAACGGGTGTTCCACACGGCGCTGACGTCGGGGATCTTCCAGTTTGAATCGCCGGGGATGCGGGACATTCTGCGGCGGTACAAGCCGGACACGGTCGAGGACCTGACGGCACTGAACGCGCTCTATCGGCCCGGCCCGATGGATATGATCGACGACTTCATCGAGCGGAAGTGGGGACGGCGCAAGGTGGAGTTCCTGCTTCCGGAGCTGGAAGGAATCCTGAAGAATTCCTATGGCGTGATCGTCTACCAGGAACAGGTGATGCGCATCGCCAACGTGCTGGCCAGCTACTCGCTGGGCGAAGCGGATCTGCTGCGCCGTGCGATGGGGAAGAAGGATCCCGAAGCCATGGCCAAACAGCGCGATCGCTTTATCAGCGGGGCGGCGGCGCTGGGGCATCCGAAGGCTCCGGTGAACGAAATCTTCGACCAGATGGAGAAGTTCTCCGGCTACGGTTTCAACAAGTCGCACTCCGCGGCCTATGCGCTGGTGGCGTATCAGACGGCCTATCTGAAGACGCACTATCCGGTGGAGTTCATGTCGGCGCTGCTGACCTCGGAAATCTCGAAGCCGGAGAACGTGGTGAAGTACATCAAGGAATGCCGCGAGATGGAGATTGCGGTGGAACCGCCGGATGTGCGGTACAGTGATGCGGACTTCACCCCGCATGGGGACAAGATCCGGTTTGGGCTGACCGCGATCAGGAATGTCGGGCGCAACGCCATCGATTCAATCCTGGCGGTGCGCGAGGAACTGTCAAAGGAAGGGAAGAGCTTCGCTGGGTTTCAGGAGTTCTGCGAAAAGATCGATCTGCGGCTGCTGAACAAGCGCGTGATCGAGTCGCTGATCAAGGCGGGGGCGCTCGATTCGTTCGGGCGCCGGGCGCAATTGCTGGCTGCGGTGGATAAAACGATGGAGCGCGCGCAAAAGACGCAGCGCGATCTGGAAGCAGGGCAGGCGGGACTGTTCGGCATCTTCAACGCGCCGGCGGCGGATGCGAAACATGACGATCTGCCGAATGTGCCGGACATGGAGGAAAGCCAGCGGCTGGCCGCGGAGAAGGAAGTACTCGGGTTCTTTGTCTCCGGACATCCGCTGGACAAGTATGCGGAGAAGCTGCGGAACCTGCCGGGCGTGGTGGACGTGGCCGCGGCGATGGAGATGAAGCCGCCGCCGTCGAACGGGCGGCGTGGGCAGGCGCCGGAGAACGAGATTGCGATCGCCGGTGTGATCCTCGGCCTGAAAGTGGCGAAGTCGAAGCGGTCGGGCGAACTCTACGCGCAGGCGGCGCTGGAAGACGCCAGCGGCAAGATCGACCTGATCTGTTTTCCGAAGGACTACGAGCGCCTGGCGCAGTCGCTGCGGATCGAAGCGCCGGTTCTGATCCGCGGACAGCTGCGCGCGGAAGAGGAAGCCGCGCCCAAGCTGTGCGTGTCCTCGATCCAGGCGCTCGACGATGTGAAGGTGCGGCTGCCGATGAACGTACGGATCCGCATCCAGCTGGATCGCGTGAGCGAGGCTGCGCTGGAGGAGCTGCGCGATCTCGTCGTCTCCGCGCCGGGGCCGGGGCGCGTGATGCTGAATGTGGAGCAGAAGGGCCAATACTGCGTGGTGATGGAACCGGAGGGGCTGAAAGTGGCCGCGGACCGGGCGTTCATCGACAAGGCGGAGCTGCTGCTGGGGCGGGGAATGATCCAGACCGTCGATTAAGTCGGAGTACCGAACGCTCGCATTCCTGCCGCCCTCGAGCGGACGTGGGGCGCCGCGGATCGCGGGTTGCTGCGCCCGCCCATCTACAATGCGAAGAGCCTCATGAGTGAGCTGGCCCCAACGCTGACGGCGCAGGCTCCGCATCGCCGCTGGCGCATCGCGGTGCTGCTCGGCATCGGCGTGCTGGTCAACTTCTTCGACCGCGTCAACATCTCCGTTGCTTACGCCGCGCTGCACGCCAACTGGGGGATCACGGCGGTCACGTTCGGGTATCTGGCCAGCGCGTACAACTGGAGCTATGCGGCGCTGCAGGTCCCGATCGGCGTGATGCTCGACCGCTGGGGGGTGCGGCGGATCGGGCGCGTGGCGGCGCTTTTGTGGAGCATGGCGTCGTGCGCCTCGGGGCTCGCGGTGGGTATCTACAGCTTTTTCGCGGCGCGGCTGCTGCTCGGCGTTGGCGAAGCGCCGACCTTCCCGGCCAACGCCAAGGCGGTAGGGTATTGGTTTCCCGAGCGCGAACGCAGCTTCGCTACGTCGCTGAACGATGCCGCGGCGAAATTCGCCTCGGCGATTGGGGTGCCGATTCTTGGGCTCCTGGTATTCCGGCTCGGCTGGCGCTGGAGTTTTCTCTTCACGGGCTTCGTGAGCTTCCTGTATTTCCTGCTTTTCTGGGGCGTCTATCGCAATCCCAGCGAAGACGCGCGGCTGACTGCGGAGGAGCGGCAGTTGTTGCGGGAAGGCCACGCGCAGCCGGAGGCGGCCCCCAGCAGTCACGCTCATGGGGCGCCGCTGCTGTATCTGCTGCGGCAGCCGCAGGTCATCGGGGCGACGATCGGGTTTGCCGCTTATAACTACGTCTTCTATCTGGTGCTGACGTGGCTGCCGAATTATCTGTCGATGAGCCTGCACGTCGATCTGCTCCATTCCGCGATGGACACGAGCATCCCGTGGCTGGTGGCGACGTTCACCGATCTGGCGATCGGTGGGTGGATGGTGGATGCGCTGGTGCGGCGCGGAGCGCGCTCGTGGCTGGTGCGGCAGGCGGTCCTGGTCGGCGGGCTGGCTTTCGGGATGGGCATTTATGGGGCGCGGTTCGCGCACACGCCCGCGGTGGCGCTGGCGTGGATCAGCCTGTGCATGGCAGGACTGGGCGCGATGGCGCCGGTGGGATGGTCGATTCCGACGTTCATCGCGCCGCGCGAGAGCGTGGGCCGCGTGGGCGGCATCATGAATTTCGCCACGCAGATCGCGGCGATTTCGGCGCCGGTTGTCACGGGTTACTTTGCCAGGGCGCACAACTTCGGCGGATCATTCGCTCTGGCCGCCATGGTGCTGGCCATTGGAATCGCCGGATATGTCCTGGGGCTGGGAAAACTGCGGGTGATTCCGGAACCGGAGAGTTGTTAGTTCCTGGTTGTAGTCGTCAGTTGTTAGTGATCCTCAAAAGTGGAGACAGGAGACCGGGGACTGATTACGACTTCAGGGGGAATCGGGCGCGGACTTCGTAGCGTGAGCCCTCGGGGCCAGGAAGAGACTCGTAGAGAAGGAATTCTTCGGCGAGGAATGCGGACTGTACCTGAACCTTGCTCTTGTCCACCCTTTTCTGGAACGACGCGAGCGCTCTGCGTCCGGCGTGGCCCCTGACGCGCGCCAGCGTGATGTGCGGACTGTAAGGGCGATTTTCCGGGACGAAGCCGCAATTCCGCATGGCCGCGGTTACGAATTGCTGGAGGGCGAGAAGGTCCGGAGTGAGCACGATGCCGGCCCAGAAAATGCCGGCGCGTTCGAAGAAACCCAGGCCATCGATACGGATTGGTACGGGCGCGGAGTGAATCGTCCTGAGTTGCTCGAGCACGCTGGCGGCGCGCTCGTCGCTGACCTGCCCCAGGAACTGCAGCGTGATGTGCCATCCTTCCGGCGCAGACCAGCGCAGATCGGCGCCGGCGGCAGGCTCGAAGCGCTCGCGCACCTTCGCCAGGGCCGAAGCAGAGTCCGGTGATAACGCGATCCCGACAAAGAGGCGCATCTCTTCCTTATTTAAGGATAGGTCCGCAGTGCAATCGCCGCTCCGGCCGCCCGGAACGAGCAGATATCTTGTCCGGAGGAGTCAGATATCTGTCCGGCAAATGAAGAAGTGTTCAGTTCGCGCGCTTTGGCGCGGCCCGTGGTTGAGTGAAGGAGTAGCCCGGCGTAAGATCGAATTTCGTTTCGCACCCACGAGGAAGGACAGGGAGGCCTTTGAGAGGAACCGCCGCAGGGAGAGCTTTGGTCGCTTATACCTGTGTGGTGCTGGTTCCGATCATGACATTCGCGCAACCTGCCGGTCATTCTCCGGCGAGTCCGTCCGGTCCTGACGGCAGCGCGGAAACGTCGAGTTCGTCGGCTGTGCCGTCAGCAGTCACGGATCTGCCGGATGCACCAGCGCCGCAGGCGCAGCAGAACCAGTCGCAGAATCCTGCCTCATCCCAGACACAGAAGACGCAGCAGCCGCCGCCGCAGAGCGGCAATGCGCCGACGCTGGGAGATCTTGGCTTTACACCCCAGCAGACTTTGGCGAACGCCGAAATGCAGAAGAAGCTGAATGAGAGAACCCACGATCTGAAGGTGCATCAGACGCTGGGGCTGATCACGGTCGTGCCGATGTGTGCGGCGGTGATCGTGGCGGGCGGGGCAAAAGCGAAGAGAAACCGGGCCGATCCGAGCGGTCCGCCGGTCGAGCCGAGTTCCGCCGCCGTGGATTTGCACGCAGCGCTGGGCGCAACCACGGCGGCACTGTACGGATTCACCGCTTACTACGCGATCGTGGCCCCGAAGATTCCCGGAGTGAAGCCGAAGGGCGCGATTCGCTGGCATCGCGACCTGGTATGGATCCACGCGCCGGGCATGGTGCTAACGCCGATTCTGGGCGGGATGGCGCTGAGCCAGGAGAACAACGGCGAAAAGGTGCACGGGATCGCATCGGCGCATTCCTGGGTTGCCTGGACGACGGTCGCGGCCTACGGAGCGTCCATCGTCGCCGTTTCGTGGCCGATCCACCTTAAATTCCGGGAAAAGAAATGAAGTTCGCCGTCGCGATCGTGCTGGCGCTTTCCGTGCTTCCGCTGCATGCGCAGCAGGAGTGGGTTCTCACGCAGTCCACGCTCACGTGGCACGTGGTGCACCCGATGCACGAAGTAGCGGG
>DATJNE010000197.1:0-10012 GCA_035508305.1 Acidobacteriaceae bacterium
CGCAAATGTAGTCCGCCCTCCCAACGAGCGGCGGATCCTTTTTCGGATTTTTGCGTCCCAAGAAGGACTTTTCGTAGCGAAGCGTCTTTTCCGTGATGATGTTGGCATCAGTGCCGTGTCGATATCCGAGTCGCTCAATGAGTGGCCTCACGATGGTTTCCCGAACGTCTGTTTCATTCATCGTGTCGAAACTCGTGGCATGCGCCATGCATCTTTCCCTCGGACAAAGAGTTTCTGTATCTATGAGTGTAGAGCCTCTGCTCGGCTATACGTTGAACTAACAGAGATACTGATCTTCGCGGATGCGAGTCTGTTGAAGACATGCCTTCAAATATGGCGCTCCGTTGAGAAGTGGCCCGCTCCTACTGAACAGAGGCTAGGTACCGAGAAGTCGGCTTGTGGGAAGGATCGGATCCTCGTTCTGAGAACTGTTTGTGCGCGTTCAAGTCCCGGCTATCAAGCGGCCTGCGGCACAAGCAAAACGGGCTTCCCGAAAGGGAAGCCCGGTGCTGGCCGCACGGGCGGACGCGCTCTGCGTCCTCCCGCGTGTAGCCGGTTTTAGTACATGCCTTCCATGCCGCCGCCGTGGCCGCCAGCGGGCGCAGCCGCCTTGGGCTCGGGGATTTCCGAGACCATGGCTTCGGTGGTGAGCATGAGGCCCGCGATCGACGCCGCATTCTGCAGCGCGGTGCGGGTGACCTTGGTCGGATCGATGACGCCGGCCTTGACGAGGTCTTCGAAGACGCCGGTCTGCGCGTTGTAGCCGTAGTGCGCATCCTTGCCCTCGAGCACCTTGCCGACGACCACCGCACCCTCTTCGCCGGCGTTGCCGACGATCTGGCGCAGGGGCTCTTCGAGCGCGCGGCGCACGATCTGGGCGCCGATCTTCTCATCGCCCGTGAGGGTCTTGAGCAGGTCTTCGACGTCCTTCTCGCAACGGACCAGGGCCACGCCGCCGCCGGGGACGATGCCTTCCTCGACCGCAGCGCGGGTGGCGTGCATGGCATCCTCGACGCGAGCCTTCTTCTCCTTCATCTCGGTCTCGGTTGCCGCGCCGACCTTGATGACCGCAACGCCGCCGACGAGCTTCGCGAGGCGCTCCTGCAGCTTCTCACGGTCGTAGTCGGAGCTGGTCTTCTCGATCTGGCTGCGGATTTCCTTCACGCGGCCTTCGATGGCTTTGGACTCGCCGCGGCCTTCGACGATGGTGGTGTTGTCCTTGTCGATGGTGACGCGCTTCGCCCGGCCCAGGTCTTCCAGCTTGATGTTCTCCAGCTTGATGCCCAGGTCTTCGGTGATGGCCTTGCCACCCGTGAGGATGGCGATGTCTTGCAACATGGCCTTGCGGCGATCGCCGAAGCCGGGGGCCTTGACGGCCGCGACGTTGAGGGTGCCGCGCAGCTTGTTGACGACGAGGGTGGCGAGGGCTTCGCCGTCCACGTCCTCAGCGATGATGACGAGGGGCTTGCCGTTGCGGGCGACCTGCTCGAGCAGGGGAAGGAGATCCTTCATGGAGCTGATCTTCTTTTCGTAGATCAGGATGTAGGGCTCTTCCTGGACGGCTTCCATGCGGTCGGGGTCGGTGACGAAGTAGGGCGAGAGGTAGCCGCGGTCGAACTGCATGCCTTCGACGACTTCGAGCTGCGTCTCGAGGGTCTTGGACTCTTCGACGGTGATGACGCCGTCCTTGCCGACCTTCTTCATGGCCTCGGCAATGATGGTGCCGATGGTGGTGTCAGAGTTGGCGGAGATGGTGCCGACCTGGGCGATCATCTCGCCGGAGACGGGCTTGGAGAATTTGGAGAGCGCGCCGCCGGTGGGGTTGCCCTGGTCGTCGCGCTTGCCGACGACGGCCTCGACGGCCTTCTCGATGCCGCGCTTGAGGGCCATGGGGTTGGCGCCGGCGGCAACGGTCTTGACGCCTTCGCGATAGATGGCCTGGGCGAGGACGGTGGCGGTGGTGGTGCCATCGCCGGCGACGTCACTGGTTTTGGAGGCGACTTCGCGGACCATCTGCGCGCCCATGTTCTCGAGCGCGTCCTTGAGCTCGATTTCCTTGGCGACGGTGACACCGTCCTTGGTGATGGTGGGGGCGCCGAATTTCTTCTCAATCACGACGTTGCGGCCTTTGGGGCCGAGCGTCACCTTGACGGCGTCGGCGAGGATATTCACGCCGCGCAGAATCGCCTGACGGGAATCTTCTCCGTGCAGAATTTGCTTTGCCATTGCTTGATCTCCTTAGAACTTGTTGCGGGCGCCAGCCGTAAGCTGGAAGCCGGAAGCGGGAAGGACTACTTCTTCAGGATGCCGAGGACTTCTTCTTCGCGCATGATGAGGAACTCTTCGCCATCGATGCGGATCTCGGTGCCGGAGTACTTGCCGAAGAGGATGCGGTCGCCCTTCTTCACATCGAGGGGGAAGACTTTGCCCTCGTCGTTGGACTTGCCTTTGCCGACGGAAATGACTTCCCCTTCCTGGGGCTTTTCCTTGGCGGAGTCGGGGATGATGATGCCGCCGCGCACCGTGTCGCTTTCCTCGATCCGGTGGACGAGGATGCGATCATGCAGCGGAGTGAACGTTGCGGTCGCTGTTGCAGTAGCCATTGCGATGCTTCTCCTTGGGTTTCCTGGGCGCGCGCGTTCCAACGCGTCGCTCCCGCGTGGAGTTTCCCGCAGCGACGTTGCTGCGGATGGGTAGAGAACTTTGAGACCTTCCTAGCGCAATTGGGTTCGGGCGACCGCCGGGCCGATGGTATTGGGGTCCGGAACGGCATGAGCCCCAAATTCCGGAGCGCTGCCGCCATTTAGCACTTTCGCCCTACGACTGCTAAGTTAGCTGGGTGGCTTTGCAAATGTCAAGCGAGACTCGTTGAAAAATGAGTGAAAGGCACTCAAGTTCGGGTGCAGCGGGGGGGCCGGATCGGGCTGTCTTGCGGTTAATCGATTGATTCTGCAGCGGATATTTGCAGACCCGATCCGTCGTCAGGCCGACAGTGAGCTCGCACCGCCGCCGCGCCCGGGATCGTGAGCCCGAGCTGCAAGCGCACCTCAACTACTGCTTCGCGAAATCGAGATCGATGGTGAGCCTGACGTCGTCGCCCAGCATGGCGGTGGGCATGCCCGCGCCGACTCCGAAATCTTCACGATTCACGGTCGTGGTCGCGGAGAAGCCGAGATGGAGTTTGTGTCCCATGCCGGGAACGGGGCCGGTGGGCGCGTCGACGTCGAGGACTACGGGTTTGGTGACGCCTTTGATGGTCAGGCTGCCGTTGACTTTGTAGCCGGAGCCGCTCTTCTCGACGCTGGTGCTGGTGAAGGTGGCGGTGGGATGGTTGGCGATGTCGAAGAAGCGCGCACTCTTGAGATCGTTGTCGCGTGCGGAAACGCCGGTGTCGACGCCGCTCACGTCGATGGTGGCGTTGACGCTGGACTTTGTCGGATCCTGATCGTCCCAGGTCAGCGTGGCGTTGACGGTGCCGAAGCGGCCGCGCACGGTGGAAAGGGACATGTGTTTGATCGCGAAGTCGACTTCGCTGTGCGCGGGGTCAGATTTCCAGGTGGAAGTTTGCGCGAGGGCGAGGGGCGCGGTGAACAAAAGAAGAGAGGAGGCTACAAGAGCAAGCTTCATGGCGGGGATTCCTTTCAAGGATGGCTGGCCGGCAGATGGAGACTTCTGACAGCTTAGCCAAAAATCCGGCGACGCGCGCGATGGGCAGGGTGGAATCACAGGGAACGAGAAGCGCGGGCCATCGGGGCGCGACGGGGACGGCATCCCCTGGGGTAACGCCGCAGTCACCCTTGCCAGGTACGGTTGTGCGTTCTACCGGGCTATGGACGGGCGGGAGAACCGGGGCCACACTCGAGCATGGGAACCCTCAGAGCGCTCGACGGAAGCTTATCGTCGCCGGCTCACGGCCGCCCGACGTTCCTGATGTGCCCGCCGCGGCACTATGACGTAAGCTACGTGATCAACCCGTGGATGGCGGGGAATGTGCATCGCTCCTCGCGGGAACGGGCGATCGAGCAGTGGGAGCGACTGCACGGCGCGATGCGGCAGGTGGCGCGGGTGGAACTGGTGGAGCCGCAGCCAGGGTCGCCGGATATGGTTTTCACGGCGAATGCGGGGCTGGTCCGCGACGGGATCGTGGCGCTGGCGAGCTTTCATCATCGTGAGCGGCAGGGCGAGGAGCCGCATTTTCGGCGCTGGTTCAGCGATTCGGGTTTCGCCGTCAGCGAAATGCCGCGCGTGACGCCGTTTGAAGGCGAGGGCGACGCGCTGTTCGAGGCGGATGGGTCGCGACTGTGGGCTGGGCACGGGCCGCGCACGCGCGAGGACAGCCATCGCCATCTGACCGAACTGTGGGGCGTGGAGGTGGTGTCGCTGCGCCTGGTGGACCCGCGCTTCTATCACCTCGACACGTGCTTCTGTCCGCTGGCCAACGGGGACGTGATGTACTACCTGCCGGCATTCGATCGCGACTCGCAGCTGAAAATCGAGGCGCGGTACAGCAAGAAGCAGCGGATCCTGGTGTCGGAAGCCGACGCGCTGCGCTTTGCATGCAATGCGGTGAACGTGGGACGCACCATTCTGGCCAACCACATGAGTGCGGAGATGTGCACCGAGCTGGAACTGCGCGGCTTCCAGGTGGTTCAGGTGGAGTTGACGGAGTTCCTGAAAGCGGGAGGGGCGGCCAAGTGTCTGGTACTGCGGCTGAGCGAGATGGACGTGACGCATTGCCTGCGCGCCGCGATGACAGCATCGCCCTCGCTCGATTCGGCGTATAACTGACCCGAAAGGGTCGCCATGCAACGAAGAGAATTTCTCGCCGGCGCGGTGAGCGCTACGGTGATGGGTGCGGCTGGACTGGGAGCGTCCGCGCACGGTCTGGAGGGCTCGAACGCGACGGGAGAGTGGCCGCTGCAGAACAAGGCGCTGCCGCCGATGGCCGTGGGACTGATCATCCAGCCGGCGAACGGCGCGGAGGCGGCAATTGCCCGGGTGCACGAGTTGGGGATGTCGAACTGCTTCTTTTCGCTCGACGGCTACCTGGGAAAGATGACTAAGCCTCTGGCGCAGGAGCTGGGCGGCTTGCTGGAGAAGTATGAGCTGGTAGCGACGGCGGCGGAGGTGGTGGGGCCGCCACCGCTGGTGTGGGATTTCCTGCACGGCCCATCGACGATTGGCCTGGTGCCGCGCGCCACGCGAACGGCGCGGATGGATGCGCTGAAGCAGACGTCGGATTTCGCGGCGATGCTGGCGATCCAGCGGGTACAGACGCATTGTGGATTTCTCCCGGAGGATCCGGCGGATCCGCTTTATGAAGAGGCGGTGCTGGCGATTCGCGAAGTGGCGCAGCATTGCGCGGCGAACGGGCAGATGTTCCTGATGGAGACGGGACAGGAGACGCCGACGACGATGTCGCGGGCGATCCAGGACGTGAATCAGCCGAATCTAGGGGTCGGGCTCGACACGGCGAACCTCATCCTTTACGGCAAGGCGAATCCGGTGGACGCGATCGACATCGTTGGGCCGCACGTGCGGAGCATCCACGCGAAGGATGGCCGCTGGCCGACCGATCCGATGAAGCTGGGCGAAGAGGTGCTGATCGGGATGGGGCTGGTGGATTTCGAGATGGTGTTCACGAAGCTGCATCGGCTGGGTTATAGGGGAGCGGTGACGATCGAGAGAGAAATCTCGGGACCGCAGCAGATTGCAGACGTGCGCGAGGAGAAGGTGTACCTCGAGCGGATTCTCACGCGCGTGCTCGCGCAAACGGCATAAAACGCGAAAGGCCACGAACTTTATGGATCGAAGAGAATTCATTGGCGGCTCGGCCGCTTCCGGGATTCTGCTCCTGAGTTCACGTACGGCATTCAGCTATCAGGCAAACTCGGCGGTTCGCATCGGGCTGCTGGGCTGCGGCAATCGCGGGACGACGGTGGCGACGTCTTTCGCGAAGAACACAGCGGCGCGGATTGTAGCGCTGGCCGATCTCTTCCCCGACCAGCTGGCCGCTGGAAGGGCGCACTTCGACGCGCTGAACGCGTCGCTTGGCATTCCGGCTATCGATCCGAGTCTGATGTTTCGCGGATCGCATGCGTTCGAAGAGCTGGCCGCGTCGAAAGAGGTGGACTCGATCCAGATTTCGACGCCGCCGTGGTTCCACGTGCAGCATCTCGATGCGGTCGTAGCCGCGGGCAAGCACGCCTACTGCGAGAAACCGATGGGCGTGGACGTGGCGCAGGCGAAGCAGGCGCTGGAGATCGGCAAGCGCGCGCAGGGACGGCTGAGCCTCGACGTCGGATTCCAGGTGCGCAGCGCGCCCCCCATCGCGGAGGTGGTGCGCCGCATCCACGCGGGGGACCTGGGGAGGCTGGTGTGCGTCTCGGCGCATTACAACGCGCCGAATGCGGTGAGCCACAGCGGAGCGAACTGGTCGACGGACGAGTTTCGACTGCGCAACTGGCTGTGGGATCGGGTGCTTTCGGGGGACATTCTGGTGGAGCAGAACATCCACGTCATCGACCTGTGCAACTGGATACTGGGCAGCCATCCGGTGAAAGCGACAGCAACAGGCGGACGCAATGCGGTGACGCATGCGGGCGACACGTGGGACAACTACCAGGTGATCTATACGTATCCGAAAGACGTCCACGTGAGCTTTTCGTCGACCCAGTGGGGCAACAACGGCTTCTTCGACGTGACGGAGCGCGTTTTCGGCGAGAAAGGGATCGCGGAAGCGCCGTATTCAGGGCCGGTACGGATTATCGGCGACAACGCGTGGGAGTGGAAGGCGGAGGGTGGGACGACGACGAGCGCCCCGGGGACCTTTGCGGCGAACGGGGCGTTCACGGATAACCTGGAGTTTGCGGATCGGGAAAAGGATCGGGCATTCATCGAGAGCATCACGTCGGGGCAGTTCCACAACCAGGCAGCGGACGGCGTGCAGAGCGCGCTGAGCGCAATGCTGGGACGGATGGCGGGGCAGAGCGCGCACGAGGTCACATGGGAGGAACAGCTCGCGCACGGCGAGGAGTACACCATGACGATCGACATGAGCCAGTTCGGGTAGGAGCGGGTTGCGGGGTACGATCCGGACGCCGCCACGGGATTTGCTCCGGCTACTGGCTGTGGCGGTGGAAGAGCAGCGAGTTCGCCTGGTCGATGGTGGTCAACAGCAGGTGGGAAACGTTGACGTGGGCCGGGCGGGTGGTGGCCCAGACGATGGCGTCGGCCATATCTTCGGGCTGCAGCGGCGTAATGTTCTGGTAGACCTTCGCGGCGCGCTCCTGATCGCCGCGGAAGCGCACTTCGCTGAACTCGGTTTCGACCATGCCGGCGCCGATGTCGCTGACGCGGATCGGAGTGCCGAGGAGGTCTTCGCGGAGGCCGTCGTTGATGAGCTTGACGGCGGCTTTGGTTCCGCAGTAAACGGAGCCGCCGGGATAGGCGATCTCCTGGGCGGTGGAGCCGAGATTGACGACGTGGCCGCGCCCGCGCGCGAGCATGCCGGGCACGACGGCACGCGTGACCCACAACATGCCCTTGATGTTGGTGTCGATCATTTCTTCCCAGTCCTGGGGTTTGCCTTCCCAGAGCTTGTCGAGGCCGCGGCTGAGACCGGCGTTGTTGATGAGGATGTCGATCTCGCACCATTCGGCGGGGAGGGAGGCGATGGCAGCCTCGACGGAGGTGCGATCCTGCACGTCGAGTTTGCAGGCGTGAACCGCGGCGGCTCCGGCCTCGAGCAGCTCGACCTCCATCGCTTCCAGTTTCTCAATGCGCCGCGCGGCGAGGAGAAGGCGCGCCCCTTCGGCGGCAAACGCATGCGCACAGGCGGCGCCGATGCCGGCGCTGGCTCCGGTGATGAAGACGACACGATCCTGCAGGGTGATCCTGGCCATGGGTCTATCGTAACGGGAAGGAGCGGGCAGCGTTTCGCGTTCAGCGCCGGAGGCGGTGGCGACGGTCCACAACCGCAGGGACTGACTCCTTCGGTGGATTGTGGGCCCATGCCGGGCTCGGTAGTCTGACCGCCTGCAGTCGGCGAGGAGACTCCAGTTCATGCGCATCTCGCTCAGCGCCAGCGTGCGGCCCATTTCGCAAACGCGGGTGAGCAACAACACGGCAGTACTGGCCGGCGTGGTTCTGCTCCTGGCGGATGCGGTTCTGCTCTGCGTGGGCTTTGGGTTTGCGCAGTACGCGCTGGGCGGGTTCCTGTTCTGGCCGCAGGCCAACGGGATGGTGGTGAACGCCCGGAACTCCTCGAGGCCGACGGTGCAGTATGTCGACGCCGACGGCACGCCGCGGCAGTTCCACGAGGATTACATTCTGCTTTGCGGATCGCGCCGCAGCTTCTGCTGGGTGCGGAGATTCACGGTGGGCGAGAGCGTGCCGGTGGTCTACGATCCGCGAGCGCCGGACCGCGCGTACATTCACGACTGGGCTCTGACGTGGTTCTTTGAGGCGTTGCTGGGCGTGCTGCTGCTGGGCATGGTGACGGTCCGCGCGACCGGGAAGGCGCGCAGTCTTTCGATTCGGATTGGACAAAGGGCGGAGGCGGAATGAGCGGGCATTACTCGTTGCTGCTCGCCGAACGCTGCAACTGCAGATAACCTGCGGCCCAGTCGGCGTCCTTCATACCGGCTTCAAAAGCGCGGTGGAAGGTGGCGAGAAAGAGATCGGCGAGGGGCGTGCTGAGATGTTCGGTGTGCGCGGCATCGCGGAAGAGGCGCATGTCCTTTTCGCCGACGGCCATGGTGGCGCCAGGCGTTTCGGGCGGGGTGAGCATGATCCTGCCGTACATTTCGTAGAAGGGTGACTGGAAGAGGGCTTTGTTGACGGTGTCGAGGAAGGTCGCCGGCTCGACGCCGAGCGCTTCGGCATAGACGAAGCTTTCGCTGAGCGAGGCGATCATCGCGGTGATAAGGAAGTTGCCGCCGAGTTTGAGGGCGTGGGCGCTCCATGGCTGGTCCGCGACGACGGTGATGCCGCGGCTGCACTTTTCGAGGAGGGGTCGGATTTTCGCGACGGGCTGAGGTGCGCCGCCAACGGCGATCCATAGCTTGCCGGCTTCGGCGATGTGGGGCCGGCCGAAGACGGGCGCAGCGACGAAATGCTGGCCGCGACTGGCATGCTGGTCGGTGAGCCGTTTCGAGCAGGCGACGCTCAGGGTACTCATGGCGACGTGAATAGCGCCCGCGGGGAGAGTCGCCAGGACGTTACCCTGGTGGAGGACCGCTTCGAGCGAGGCATCGTCCATGAACATGGTGAAGACGGCGTCGGCCCCGGCGACGGCGTCGGCGGGGGTGGCGGCGACCTTCGCACCGTTGCGGGCGAGTTCCTGCGCGCGCGAGGCGGTGCGGTTCCAGACGGTGAGGTCTTCGCCGGCGTTCACCAGCAAACGGGCGATGGCGGCGCCCATTTTGCCGAGGCCGAGGAATGCGGTTTTCATGATCTGGTTATAGCCGATGGGCCGTATGATTTTGGGTTCCGGCGGCGCAGGGGCGTTTTGGTCCGGTACCTTCGGAAGGGTCAGGGAGGGCCAGGGAGTGATTCGCGTCACATTTCCGCCCGGATGTGGCTGCTAGTCTTCGGGCAAGGACCTGGGATGCGCCCACTTGCCGCGTGGGCAGTCCCGAGGGAATTCATTTGCGGGGCTGTCACCGACGTGAACTCAGAAGCCTCTTCCGAAGTCCTCACAGGGATTCTTCGAGGCAATAACCGGTCGACAACGTGTCTGGTTTCGGTGGTGAAGACTTTTGTGCGTAAAGCCCGAGAGGCGATTTACAGCGACTATCGCATCCGGCACGTGGACGCTTCTCTGGCCGAGGGCGATTACCAGCTCTCGGTCAACGGGACGATCCTGCCGGCGCATTTCGAGCACGGTGGATGGACGGTGGAAGGACCTGGCACTCCTGCATGACCAGGTGAAGCCGGGGATGCTTTGCGGTGTTCGCGCGGCCCAGGTCAGGAAACGCGGCGCAGATCAGGCAATCACGAGGAGGAGCCG
>DATJNE010000198.1:0-11898 GCA_035508305.1 Acidobacteriaceae bacterium
TGCGCCTTCTGCGCCTGCGACGCCTGCTCCGAGTACAACCCGGGCAGCGACGGCTTGCCCGTCACCGGAGAATCGTTGGGGTTGGCGCCCGCCGCCGTCTCCGGCGCCGCCGTCGACGTCAGCTTCGAATAGATTCTGAAGTTCACCGCTACATCGATCACCGATGGTACGGCCTTCCCATCCTTGATCGCCGGCGCGAAGCTCGACTTCTCGATCGCCGCCACCGCGTTCTCATCCAGCCCAAACCCGATCGGCCGATAGACCGCTACCGCCAGGATCTTGCCCTTCGGGTCCAGGATCACCTTATAGCTGGCCACGCCCGCCACCTCGGCGTGCTGTGCGTAGTCGTTCGACGCCGGCACCACATTCTTCAGCAGCTTCGGCCCGTCCACCCCCGGACCCGGATGCACCAGCGACGCGTCCGTCGGCTCCAGCCATTTGTGGGAGTCCTGCGCCTGGTAGAAGTACTGCCAGTAGTCCGGCATCTCCGCGATCATCTTCCCGTCCAGATCCGGCGCAAAAATCCTGTTCAGCGCATTCCTCAAATGCTCCGCCGACTCCTGCGGCGAAGTCGTGGCTCCCGGCGGCAACGGCTTGCCGTCGACTTCCGCGCTCGCCGTCTCGGTTTCCGCGTTCTGCCCTGTTCCCGCGGCCGGCTGTGCCGGCTTCTCGTCCTTGTCGCTCTTCCCGAACAATCCCTTCTTCTTCTTCGGAATCACCACCAGCTGCCGGTCGATCACGATGATCTGATGCTTCTTCTTTTGCGTGATCTGGATCCGGTCGAACGACGTCGCCTGATCCTCCCAGGGTGCCTCACCTTCAAAATGAATCCCGAACCGGACCCCCTCCAGTTCCACTGTCTTCTTCGTCACCCGCACATGGTCGACGAACACCCCGCACAGCGTAAACGACCCCTTCGCCGACTGCCCGATCAGGTCCCCGTGCATGTTGAAGTGCAGGTTCTCTCCCAGCCACAGCCCGCGCAGGAACAGCGGCCGTCCGACCAGCCGCGCTTTCAGTTCCTCCTCGCCCAGATCCTCTTTGCCGGCCGGTTTGGCCATAATCTCTGCTGTCGCCCGCTGGGCCGGTGCCGATGCCTCCGCGGGAGCGGACCCGCTGGCCGGTGTATCCGTCTGCGGCGTCGCCTGGGTCTCATTCATCGTCGCCGGCGCGGCGGGCGGAGGGGGCGCCGGCGCCTGCGCGAACAGGAGCGACATGCACAAAATCGGCAGAGCAAACGCGGCCAACGGCCCAGGCCTCATCAAACGGTTTTCCATACCTTTCAGAGATGCTTCTGCGGCGCGGAACCACCGCCACTCCCTGGTCGCGGCGCGAACCTGCGTGCCTCAAAGCATTGCATTCAGGGATTTGCGCCAACAATAGCACTTTGGGTGGGCATCCGGATGTGAATATCCCCCGACCGGGGAATCGTTTGTCATCGCCCGAGGGCGATGCCCTCGACCGCTCGCCTCTGCCCCCTCCCTTGCAGCCTCCCCAGCCCCGGCGAAGCTTTCCCCCAGCCCCCCGGTTAGGTTTCCCCGCCCAGATGAAGCTTTCCCCCAGCCCGGCTATGTTTTCCCGCCCGGCGAAGCTTTCCCCCAGCCACCGGCTACGTTTTCCCGCCTGGCGAAGCTTTCCCCCGGGCCCCAACTACTTTCCCCTCGCCAGGTTCACCCCACAGCAAGTAGCAGAGTCTTCCTGCAGGCGAAAATCAACACAATCGCGCCGCGCCCCGGATCGAAGGTACCGCCCTGATTCCATTCCGGGAACCACTCCCATTTCGGGACAAGGCCGCGCCCCCGCGCCCCCCCAATCCGCTCCCCGCGCCCTCATCACTCCCCCAAAAGCAAAAGGCCGGGTTCGCCCCGGCCTCTGTTTTCCACAAGACTATTAACTCCGCTGAGTCCTTCATCTCACACTTGAAGAATATTCAGGAAGTTTCTCCGCTGCAATCCCGACTGCGGAAACACGATCTCCATATCGCGCGCCCCCAGCGTCTTGTACGCCGCCTCGGCCAACACCTGCCGGAAGTCTGTCGTAATCGCCAGATCCCGCCCTTCGTACAACTGCTCCGGCGCCAGACCCGGCCACCGCCCGTATACCTTCCCGCCCTGCACCGGCCCGCCCAGCGCGAACATCACGTTGGCGTGCCCGTGGTCCGTCCCCCCGGTTCCGTTCTGCCGGCAGGTTCGCCCAAATTCCGACATGGTTACCAGCACGATATCCCCCGCCTGATCCCCCATGTCCGTCCAGAATGCCGCCAGCCCCGCGCTGAATTCCCGCAGCCGCCCCGCCAGTTGCCCGTCCACATTGCCTTGGTTTTGGTGCGTATCCCATCCACCGATATCCGCGAACGCCGCTTCCACCCCCAGGTTCGCCTTCAGCAGTTGTGCGATCTGCTTCAGGCTGTTCCCGAACGGCCCGCCCGGATACTCCGCTCCCGCGGCCGGTGTGTACTTCGCCGGATCGGCGGCCTTGAGCATCTTTACTGCCTCGAACGTCTCCTGCCCCGTCCCGTGCAGAATCGAGTCTGTCGACTCGTCATACATCGCCGCAAATCCCGCCGCCGCCGGCGCCGACTCCACCCCGAAGTCCCGAATATTGTCCAGCGCCACCGCCTGGATCCGTCCCTCCAGCGTCCGCGGCACCTCCGCCCCCAGCGCCACGGCCCGGAAGGGCGAGCGGCTGCACTCCGGACACGCCATATCCTCGGCCTGCAGCGCCCGGTTCAGCCATCCATCCGGCGTCGCCTTGAACCCCGGCGTCCCGCTCTCCATAAAATCCTGCGCGTCAAAGTGCGACCGCGTCGGATCCGGCGACCCCGAAGCATGCACGATGGCCAGGTGCTTCTGATCCCACAGCGCCTGCAGCGGCGCCATCGCCGGATGCAGCCCGAAGAACCCATCCAGATCGATCACCGCCGTCTGCGGAATCCCGATATTCGGCCGGTACTGGTAGTAGGACGGCTCCCGATACGGCACTACCACGTTCAGCCCATCGGCTGCGCCTCGCTGGAAGATCACTACCAGCTTCTTGCCCTGCGCCTGCGCCTCCGTCGCCTGAGCCAGCACGCTCCGCGTCAAAAACGTCGGAATCGAGGCCGTTCCCACCACTACCATCGCCCCGCCCTTCATGAACGCTCGCCGCGTCAGCGGCGTTCTCGCCGGCTCGTGCGCAGCCGACTCCACGATCGGTCCGTGTACCGACTCATCCCATGCTTTGTTGCTCATTCGCGAGGCTCCACTCATCGGGGATTGGGCGAAGGAACCCCTCCACCCGGCATTGTCACTTATGCTAACGCCGCGCCACCGCCGAAGTTGCGCCCTCGAGGCGCCCCGCAGCGAATCCTTCCTGGGATTCGCCATCCTTCCCGAAATGCACCGGAATGTGGACCGCCACCGGCTTTCCCGTCCGCTGTTCTGACGTAAAACGGTACTGCCGTACCGCCCGGCATCGCCTCCCCATCGAAGTCCCTCCCGCCGCCCGTACTTTTCGGCGCAGGGACCCGGCTTCTAACCCTACGGCTTTGACAGCATGTCCGCCTGTCCCGTCGTCAGATCCACCGGAAAGGAGTTGTGCTCCTCCACGATCAGCCACTTCCCGTTCATCTTCCGCCAAACGTCCGTCGACCGCACCACCAGCGGATTGGCCTTCCCGTCCTTGTCCGTCATCGTGCCCTCGACCAGGTAATGGGTGTAGGCCACCGAACCCACCACCGTCACGCTCAGGTCGGAAACTTTCGCCGTGATGGGACCCGGCGTTCCGGCCAGCACGTCCTCCCAGTCCTTCTTGTAGGCGTCATACCCCACGTACTGCCGCGGCGGGATCACGTCGAAAACGAAGACGTCCGGCGCGAAGATCGTCATAATGCCGGCGACGTCCTTGTTCGCGAAGGCCTCGGCAAACTTCGTGTACTTGGCTTCAATGGCCGCCTTGTCGCCGGATTGCGCACGCGCCGGAAGACTGCCCGCCGTTGCGCCCGCCAGACACACCACCGCCGCCACCAGGGAAAGTTGCATTCTCATGGAGTCAGCTCCTCGGAAACGTTTTTAGGGGGAGCAGGGAAACGCGCCGAGATTACCGGCCCCCAGGGACCTTGTCAATCCTTTTTCCCGAGCGGCTTTTCCAGACGCCCGCATCCATCTCCTCGTCCATCTCCTCGTTCGCACGGCCCATTGGTCACGAAGTTTCTAACCTTGGGCACCTGTCCGAGTCCAAGCCTCCGTTCCTCTCAATCCCATTTCCTGATCGACATCTCCATGCTCCTCAATCGACCCTCGAAACGTTGGCTCGCTCTTTCTCTGCTTTCTCTCCTCGGCGGAGTGCCGTGCCTTGCCGCTCAGACGCCGGTCTCCCTCTTCGTTCCCGGCGCGATCGACAGTTCCGCCCGGTACAACATGTCCCCCGCGTTCTCGCCGGACGGTCAAACCGTCTTTTTCACGCAGGCTGATAACAACGCGAGTGCGATCGTGGTCTCACGCTTCAACAACGGCCACTGGTCCGCTCCCCAAACCGCTCCTTTTTCCGGACACGACCGCGATCTGGAGCCCGCTTTCGCTCCCAGCGGCAAATTCCTCATCTTCGCTTCGAATCGTCCGGCAGCGCCCGGCGGACCCCCGCTCGACGGCCATTACAACGGCAGGACATTCCCGGCCGCCGGCGGCCATCTCTGGAAAGTCGCCCTCAGGAACCACGCCTGGCAAAAGCCACAACTCCTGCCCGCTTCCATCAACCTCAACGATGCGGTTTTCAGTCCCGCGGTCGCCGCCGACGGCAGCCTCTACTTCATGCGTGCCGATGACGGAGGGGGCGTCTTTCACATCTATCGCTCGCAGTTTCGCAAGGGGCACTACGAAACGCCGGTTCGCGAATCGTTCTCCAACACGACATACGGAGACTACGATCCGGCCGTCGCTCCCGACGAATCGTTCCTCATCTTCTCCTCGCCGCGTCCGCCCGCGCCCCACGCCACCGATCTCTTCATCGTTTTCCGCACCGCGACCGGGTGGAGCGATCCCCTCGATCTGCGCTCCGCACTTTCCGTCGATGTCCACGGCGTCGAAGCGCGCCTCTCCCCCGACCGGAAGACGCTTTACTTCACGGGCCCGCGTCCTGCTTCGGCTGGCGGCGATCCCAACTCGCGCCCCATTCTCCAGGTCAGCATTGCCCGGCTGCTTGCCAGCCACAGGTCGAGCTAAAGAAGTCCCTCCTGCGGCGCCACGGCGTCCGCTTCAATCGTTCCGATGTGCATGGGATCGGCGGGCGCTGCCACGGTCCGATACCCGCGACCCATGGCAGCCTCCCGCCATCCGTTCTTACTGCGGCTTCGCCGGCGGCGGTGTCGCTCCCCGGGGCGCAGCACCCGGCGGTTCCGGACGCCGCATCGGGGTGGGCTCGATCGGTGCGCACTCTCTTCCCGGAGGCGTTCCCGGATGCGGCTCGCTCTGGCTCACCGCCTCCACGTCGAAGATCAGCTCCGCCCTCGGCGGAATCGGCCCGCGGCCGTTCTCCCCATACGCCAGTTCGTAGGGAATGAAGAGCCGCCGCTCTCCGCCCAGCCGCATGCCTTCGAAGCCGGTGTCCCAGCCGGGAATCACCTGGTGGCCGCCGTATAGAAACGAGATCGGCTGCCCGCCCGGATGATCGTGCGAGGAGTCGAACTTCGCGCCGTCCACCAGATATCCCGTGTACTGCACCGCCAGGCATTTGTGCGCCACCACCGGTGCGCCCGTGCCCTCCTTCGTGTCGACGTAGTCGAGCGAGAACTTTTCCGGCGCTTCGCCCAGTTCTTCGCGCACCGCCGGGCTTACCAGCGGCGATGCATAATCGAGTTTCAGCGACGGGATCCGCGTTACCGTGAAGAGCGTCTTCGCGCACGGCGCCGTTGACGGCAGAGCGGGAATCTTCGGCGAGAGCGCCGGGGTCGTCACGCATCCCGCGGCGCTGTGGGCCGTCACTGCATGATGCGCCGTTGTTCCCGTGTGAGTGGTCTGCGCGAACAGCGGCAGAGCTGCCGCAATCGCTGTCGCGAGGAAAGCAGAGCGAAGGCTGGTCTGGATCATTGTCCCCTAGTGTATGCGAAGCCAGGGACTGGGCACCGCCTGCGCTCCGTCAATATAATGCCCGCCACGCCCCGGGAGGGGGCTGCACCATGCGCATGATGCTGCACGTTGTCATTCCTGTAAAAACCGGCAATGCCGCCGCTCGCTCCGGCCAGCTGGGCACCTTTATCCAGAAGGCTCTCGGCGACCTCAAACCCGAGGCCGCCTTCTTCACCGAGGACCAGGGCACTCGCAGCGGCTACATCTTTTTCGACATGAAGGATCAGTCCCAGCTGCCCGCCATTGCCGAACCGTGGTTCCTCGCCTTCAACGCCACGCTCACCGTCAAGCCCGCCATGACCCCGCACGAGCTCGCCGGTCCGGCCGGCGCCGCCATCGAAAGCGCCGCGAAGGCGTATCCGAAAACCTTCGGCTCCTGAGCCTCCACCCTGCCGCCTCCCCAGGTTTTTTTCTTTGCCCGCAGTCCGGACTACTCCGGTTCGTTGCGGCGTCGCCGGCCGATGTACAATTCCCCCCGGACCGCTGAGGAGACTCCCTTTATGTTGAAATCTCGTGCTTGGCTACTGCTCCTTGCTGTAACCGCTTTCACCGCCGCTCTGCCTGCCGCTCAGGCCCTCGACAACGGCGTTGCCCGCACGCCTCCCATGGGCTGGAACAGCTGGAACCACTACGCCTGCAAAGGCCTGAACGAGCAGGTGGTGCGCGCCACGGCCGACGCCGTCGCCGGCAACGGCATGAAGGCCGCCGGCTATCAGTTCGTCAACCTCGACGACTGCTGGCAGTCCGGCCGCGACGCCGAGGGCAACATCGTCGTCGACCACGAGAAGTTTCCCTCCGGCCTGAAAGCCCTCGCCGACTACATCCACAGCAAGGGTCTCAAATTCGGCCTCTACACCGATGTCGGCACCAAAACCTGCGCCGGCCGTCCCGGCAGCATCGGCCACGAATACCAGGACGCCCGCCAGTACGCCGCCTGGGGCGTCGACTACGTGAAGGAAGATTGGTGCAACACCCTGCCTGGACAGGACGCCGAAGCCTCTTACACGCTCATGCGCGATGCCCTCGCCGCCACCGGGCGCCCCATTGTCTTCAGCATCTGCGAGTGGGGCAGCAACAAGCCCTGGCTCTGGGCCCGCCCCATCGGCAATCTCTGGCGCTCCACCGGCGACATTCAGGACTGCTGGGACTGCAAGAAGCCCTGGGGCGGAAACGGCCTGGTCCAGATCATTGAACAGATGGCCGACATCACCTACTACTCCGGCCCCGGCCACTGGAACGATCCCGACATGCTCGAAGTCGGCAACGGCGGCATGACCACCGAGGAATACCGCACCCACTTCAGCATGTGGGCCATGTTTGCCGCGCCGCTGCTCGTCGGCACCGACGTCCTGAATATGTCGGCCGATACGAAGTCCATTCTCCTCAACCCCGCCGTCATCGCCGTCGATCAGGATCCCCTCGGCCACGCCGCTACCCGTGTGAAGAAGGACGGTGACATCGAGGTCTGGTCGCGTCCTCTCGCCGACGGCAACCGCGCCGTCGCTCTGCTCAATCTCAGCGCCAGCCCGGTCTCCATCGGCGTTGCCTGGACCGACATCGGCTACCCGTCCTCGCTGCGCGCCAATATCCGCGATCTCTGGACGGATAAGGAGGTGAATGACCAGACCGGCCATTACGCCGCCGAAGTTCCCGCGCATGGCGTCGTCATGTTCACCATCCAGCCGCACGAATAGGTCAGCGCCAAAACCCGCGCCAGACTGCCGCCACAGCCGCCGGGAGCTGCATTTCTCCCAGCCGATGGTCGACCGCGGTGCGTCTCGGGTACTCGGAGCAGTAACCCGCTTCCGGTTTCCAAATAATGGCCCTTCCATTACCCAAATGGAATAGCTGGCTTCGTCCCCTTCCGGCAGAATCATCTCTATTCCAACGAAGCCACCTGCATATCTCCACCCCAGACGCAGGTCGCCGAGGACCCAATCGAATGATTCGTGCCCGACAGAAGTTCAGCAAACTCCTGTACAAGCAGCACGTGGATTTTGTCGAGTATGTCCTCCTGCTGACCCTGCTGGTCTGTGGTGCGGTCGCTACCGGATCGGTGCTCACCCATCGCATCGGAAACGCGCTCAACCACATCACCAGCGCTTTCTAGTTCACCATCGCCAGCACTCCACCGATCGCGGCCTCGCTCGCGCGCGAATTCGCTCCCCCGCGCCCTGCGGGCCAGAAGTCGCGCCGGCTTCCCACGCTCTCCCGTTGGTGCGAAAGTTACCGCCGCAAAACGACTCCACCTGCGCCTTGCGGCGCGAGATCTTCCTGTCGCTGCTGCATGCCGCGCGGTGCCGCGCCTCTCGTGCTCCTGCCTGGAACCTTGCGCCGATGCCCCACAGTAAGTGAGTCAGGTGATCACGCAGTAATCCCAGCGCCGTTTCCAAATGATCGGGTCATCGTTACGCAAATGGAATTGTTGCCGGTGCGGCCAGCGGGCAGAATCGACCCATCAGCTTTGATCGTTCTCCTTGTTGCTTTGCCTGTTGTATTTGTCAGCTTCTGCCACCGTTCTCCCGCAGTGCTTCCGGTGGGTGGAATGATCTTCATCAGCCGACCAGCGACGACAGATCATTTCCACCCTCAGGGAGAAGCTCCTCAACCGAACTGGTCCTCTGCTCGGAGGTGTCTCTATGTTTCTCATCGTCGCCCTTGCCGGTACATCGCTGATCGTCGCTGTCGCAGGATTTGCCCTTCCGCTCGCTGCCGCCATTAAAGGCAACTAACTCCGCGCGCGGGCACATGAGCCGGCGTGTCACAGGGGGATTTGAGGATGTGGATGCGTGTCGCCGCCGCTCCGGGATCGTCTAACCGATCGTCTCGTCCATCGACTCAAAGATGTGTCCCATTTTTTCCTGCTTCACGCGCAGGTACTGCTCAAAGCTATCCTGCGCGGGCACTTCCGCCGAGACGCGCTCGGCCACGTGAACCCCGGCTGACTCCAGCGCGGCCACTTTTTCGGGATTGTTTGTAATCAGCCGCACCGACTGCACGCCCATGTGCCGCAGCATCGCGCCCGGCAGTTCGAACTCCCGGCAGTCCGCCTCGAACCCCAGCTGCAGATTCGCCTCCACCGTGTCCAGCCCCTGGTCCTGCAGCTCGTAGGCGCGCAGCTTCGCCATCAACCCAATGCCGCGACCCTCCTGCTGCTCGTAGATCAGGATTCCCGCCCCCGCATCGGCGATCTTGCCCAGCGCCAGCTCCAGCTGCAGCCGGCAGTCGCAGCGCAGCGAATGAAACACGTCGCCGGTCAGGCACTGCGAATGGATCCGCACCAGCGGCGGCGCGGCATGGATGTCGCCCATCACCAGCGCCACGGCTTCTTCCTTCTCCGCCGTCTGCCCGCACCGCGCCGGGTCCTCGTCGGCGTACACACCCTCAAAGCCGAGAATGCGAAAATGCCCCCACCGCGTGGGGAAATCCGCATCCGCTACTTTGCGCACGGCAGCAATTGCCATCCCTTAATTATAGAAGTTACAGAAGACAGCAGAAATTGAGCCGACACCGGGCAGAAACCCGAAGAGTGCCTCAGCTTCAAATGGACTCATGCTCAGGAGCCATCATCCTGGTTTGCTTCTGCGGTAAGCTGGATGGCAAGCACGGAACCACGAATGCAGATCCACATTTTTCGAGGCGTCGGCAGAGTGTTTGGCTTCACCCGAGATAACGCGGGCAGCAACCTGCCCGCGCGGTACGGCCCGTGGACAGCATTCAGGTCTCTCGATCTGAACAGGGGCGACGCCCAAACCAGCTTCGACGTCGACGAGTGCCTCGACGACATAGAAAAATTCGGCTTTCACCTGACGGATGCGCACGTGCGGATCGCCCCGCCCGATCATGCATAGCCCCCCCGCATCCTGCTGAACGCTGACTGCCGGCCGGCGGCTGCCGACCGCTTTTTCTGAACGCAGTACGCTGAACGCTGTACGCTGAATCCGTGCTCGACTCGCGCATCATCCTCATCACCCTGCTCATCAAGCTCGGTGTTGCCGCCGCCGTTTCCTCCGCGCTCGGCCGCTCCCGCGAGTTTCAGAATCTCCTCTTCCGCGACGACCGCACCCTCGTGCAGACCCTCGGCCTGCTCGCCTTCATCTGCGTGCCCCTCGGCCTCGGCGTCTGGGTCCGCGTCGCCGTCCCCAACTTCTACGCCGCCGACATCTCCTTCGAGACCACCATCATCCTGGGCATTCTCATCGGGCCCGGCGCCGCGCTCATCGGCGCTGCGGTTCTTGCTCTGCCCGCGGTTCTCCACGGCGAATACCTGGCGCTGCCCTTCCTCGTCGCCGTCGCCATTACCGCCGGCATCTATGGCCGCTTTGTCGACAAGGAAGAAGTCTGGTCCTTTTCTCCCTTCGTCGATCTCAGCCTCTACCGCTGGGTCCGCCGCACGCTTCTCCGCCCGCGCATCGACCGCCAGATCCTCCTGCTCATTCTCATCGTCGCTATGGAAATCCTGCGCGAGTGGACCGCGCGCATCTCCCACAACCGGCTTTTCGCCCTTAGCTCCGGCAGCTGGCTCATCCGTCTCGCCGTCTGGGCCTGTGCCGCCATGGTCGTCGGCATCCCGCTCAAGATATGGAACGCCATCCGCATCGAACGCTCCCTCGAAGAGCAGAAGCGCCTCCTCCTCGAAGCCCGCCTCGACGCCCTCCAGCGCCAGATCAACCCCCACTTCCTCTTCAACACCCTTAACTCCATCGCCTCGCTCGTCCGTTTCCGTCCCGAGCAGGCCCGCGAGCTCATCGTGAAGCTCGCCAACATCCTGCGCAAGATGCTGCACGAGCACGATGCCTTCGTCCCGCTGCGCGACGAGCTGGCCACCACCGATGACTACCTCAGCATCGAAATCGCCCGCTTCGGCGCGGAAAAACTCTCCGTCGCCCGCGAAATCGATCCCCGCACGCTGGAGATTCCCGTTCCCAGCATGCTCCTGCAGCCGCTGGTCGAAAACAGCATCAAGCATGGACTCGAGCCGCGCATCGCCGGCGGCGTCATCACCCTGCGCAGTCGCCTCGAACACGGCCGGCTCGTCATCGAAGTGGAAGACGACGGCGTCGGTATCGCCCCCGGCCGCGCGCATACCAGCGGAGTGCTCCAGGGCACCGGCATCGGCATGCGCAATGTACGCGAGCGCCTCGAAGTGCTCTACGGCGATGCCGCGCTCTTCGACGTCACCAGCCGGCCCGGCCGCGGCACGAAGGTGACCCTCGCCATTCCCGCGCATTCCTCCGACGCCGACCGCCCCGCTGCGCGCGCCGCTCTCGCCGATCAGGGCAGATAATCACCGCTGTGCAGCAGATCGTCGCGTCCCGAAGGCGCGGTCCGCCTCGACGGCCGGTCCCGGCTAGCCCTGCCAGGCTCCGAGAATCCGCCGCAGCAGCACGATCTGTCCCAGGTGATAGCTCGTGTGCTGCCCGGCCAGCAGCACTTCGCGCAGCAGCGTCTGCCCATCGCCCCAGGGAATCGAAGCATAGAGATTCGATTCCGGATCGCCGACCAGCTTCTCGAACTCCGCGATGTCCTTCTTCAATGCGCGTACGGACGCATCCCAGGCCGCGTCGTTTTGGGGCGCAGCTTCTTTCGGCCAGTAGTCCTTCGGCCATTCCATCGCGACATAATTCGGATTCGTCGAGAAATCCAGCAGATCGTGCAGCGCGATGCGGATGTGCTCCAGTTCCTGCCAGGCCGAATGCTCCGCGCCCTGCGGCACCGAGCCCCGCGCATTCGCCGGAAAATCGTCCAGCACCGTCTTCAGTTCCGCATGCGCCTCGCCGCCTCGCAGGAATTTCAC
>DATJNE010000199.1:0-35398 GCA_035508305.1 Acidobacteriaceae bacterium
CGGCGACAACCGTTTCAACGACCAGCTCACCGACGACTCGGTCGCCGCTTACAACGACCGGCTCGCTCGCGATACGGACTACATCCGCCGCCTCAGCGAAATCGACACGACGGGCATGCCGGATCAGGAAATCCTCTCCAAAGACCTCATGCTTCGCCAGCTCCTCCAGGACCAGGATGAGTCCGCCTTCAAGCCCTGGGAAATGCCCGTCAACCAGTTCAACGGGCTCCAGCTTTCTTTGCCGCAGCTTGTCCCCCGCCTGCGTTTCGCCACCGGGAAGGACTACGACGACTACATCGCGCGCCTCAGCAAAATCCCGACGGCCTTTCGCCAGATCACCGACAACATGCTCACCGGCGTCGAAGACCAGCGCGTCCCACCGAAATTCATCCTGGAAAAAGTCCTTGTCCAGGTCAACGCGATCGTTGCGCAAAAGCCCGAGGACAGCCCCTTCGCTCTGCCTCTGAAGAAATTCCCTGCGTCGATCTCCGCCGCTGACCAGGATCGCTACCGCACCGCCATCCTCGCTGCCATCGCAAAGCAGGTCTTCCCCGCCTATCAGCGCTTCGGAAAATTCCTCCAGGGCGTTTATATTCCGGCCGGCCGCGCGGAACCCGGCATCTGGTCGCTGCCCGATGGAGACGCGTACTACGCTTTCCTCGTGAAGCAGAGCACGACCACGGACCTCACCCCTGCGCAGATCCACCAGATTGGCGTCGAGCAGGTCGCGCAGGATGAAGCCGCCATGCTCGTGATCGCGAAGAAGCTTGGCTATCCCACCATCGCTGCCTTGCGCGCTGCCATCGCGGCAAATCCCAAACTGCACCCCACCAGCCGCGAGCAGCTGCTCGACCTTTACCGCGCCGACCTCGACAAGATGCGGCCCAGGCTCCCAGAGCTCTTCAACCATCTCCCCAAAGCGCCGCTTACAGTCGCAGCCGTCCCCGCCTTCATGGAAAAAGATCAGGCGCCGGCTTACTACGAGCAGGGCACACCCGACGGCTCGCGCCCCGGTACAGTCTTCGTGAATACCTACGACTTCGAGCATCGCTCGCTTGCCAATGTGGAATCGGTTGCCTACCACGAAGGGCTGCCGGGTCATCACGTGCAGATCTCCGTTGCTCAGGAACTCACGGGCCTGCCCACCTTCCGCAAATATCTGCACTACACAGCCTTCACTGAAGGGTGGGGCCTCTATGCTGAACAGCTTGGCAAAGATGTGGGTCTTTATCAGGACCCCTACTCCGACTTCGGCCGTCTCGAAGCGGACATCTTCCGCGCCATTCGCCTCGTGGTCGACACGGGCGTCCACTCCGAGCACTGGTCGCGCCAGCAGATGGTCGACTACTTCCATGCTCACTCCGGCCTCGACGACGCTACCATCAATGCCGAGTGTGACCGCTATATTGCATGGCCGGCCCAGGCTCTCGGCTACAAAATCGGCGAGCTGAAAATCCTCGAGCTCCGGGCTCGGGCGCAGAAAGCTCTCGGTCCGAAGTTCGATATCCGCGCTTTCGACGACGAGGTCATCGATTCCGGTGCGCTGCCCCTGGACGTCCTCGACGCCCGTATCACTGCGTGGATTCGGAGCCAGCAGGCAGCGCAGAATTAGCTGTGGCGAGCATCAGCCGCCGAAAACGGCGGGGTCCTGATTCTCGCCCGCAAACTCCCGGCCCCCTGGTTCCGTCCAATCCGCATGCTGTACGGTCAGGATTTGCGGGGCGTCGCGTTCCTTGCTGCTCTCGGGGTTGCCCTGTCGCTCCATGCGCAGAGCAGCGCAGCCTCGGCGGCTGCGTCAGCGCCCACCATCACCGTCACCTCGCAGCTGGTCAACCTTCCAGTCGTGGTCCGCGACAAAAACGGCGCCCTCGTCACCACCCTCACGCAGTCGGACTTCGCTCTTGCCGTCGACGGCCACCCGCAGCCCATCCGCTACTTCGACCGCGACAATAATTTGCCCCTCACCCTCGGGCTTCTCGTCGACACCAGCGGTTCGGTCCGGAGCGCACTCGAAGACGAGCGCAGCGCGAGCGAGGCGTTTCTCGACCAAATGGTCACCGCGCCGGCCGGCCGCTCGCCCGATCAGGCCTTCCTAATCGAATTCGCTCATGAGGCCGACCTCCTGCAGAACCTCACGCCCTCTGTGCCCAGGCTCCGGGCTGCGCTTGCCCAGATTGGCGTTGAGGAACGCGACGACACGCAGAACGATACCCGCAAACAGGGCGACTCCGGCGGCTATGGCCGCCATCGCGGCTTCCATGGCGGCGGCACGACCCTGTACGACGCCATCTACCTGGCCTCCGCCCAACTCATGCAGAAGCAGCAGGGTCGCAAGGCCCTCGTCGTTCTCACCGACGGGGAGGATCGCGGCAGCATCGAGACGATGGCCAGCGCCATTGCCGCCGCGCAGCGTGCCGAAACCATCGTCTACGCCATTTACTTCAAAGGCGAACAGCATCCGTATGGCGGATACGGCCACGGCGGCTTCGGCGGCCGCGGGGGATTTCCTGGCGGTGGACGCGGCGGCGAGCAGCATGTCGATGGTCGCAAGGTCCTCGGCCAGATCACCGGCGAAACCGGCGGTCGTATGTTCGAGGTTTCCGGCAAGGAGACCTTCGCTGCCATCTACTCCCAGATCGGCGAGGAACTCCGCTCCCAGTATCGCCTCGGCTACATTCCCAACGCTGCAACGGCCTCGGACGGCTTCCATCGCGTCGAGCTGACCCTGCCGAAGGACAGAAAACTCTCCGTCCAGACTCGTGACGGCTACTACGCCGGATCGTGAAACCTTCGAGCACCGAGGGCGAAGCTGCCTTTTCTGCACGCCGGCACCCGAACCAGACCCACGATAATGGAGATCTCTCTCCGCCGTGCGGCGCGCAGCGCCTCATTGCCGGAGGCGGCGCAACCTCCTGAGTCCTGAGTCCGCACCGCGCCTCACCCTTTCGACGCCATCGCCCTCTTTCCGTAGGCGGTGATCAGATAGAAGGACGCTCCAAAGGAGATCACATCCTTGTAGAGAAACAGTCCCAGAAGGTTCATGTAGTGGATCCCATGCACCACAATCGTGGTTCCGGGAGTCGTAATGAGCATGCTGCTGGTGGTGAAGAACATGCCGACGGTCATGCATCCACCCACGATTCCCGCCTGCGGTTTGAAATAGCCCACGATGAACAGCAGCGCTGCCGTTTCCTCGGTGAGGCCGATGATGTCGGAGCCGATATAGGGGCCAAACACCCTGAAGTGCCAGCTGATCAGAGGGCTGTGCGTAACCAGAGGGATGATCCCCTCCGCGCCGGGGGCCGTCATCTTGAAGGCTCCGGCCCAGACCAGCATCACGATCATGCCGACGCTGATGACGACGAAAGGAACGTCGCGATCGCCGATCCATGCAGCCAACCTGGTCAGGAGGCTTCCGGCTCTTCCAGAACGTTCGCTCGTGGCGGGTTCTCCGTTTGCGGCACCGGTCCCGTGCACGGATGAGATCTGAGTCATAAGCTGCTCCTGACCGGGGTTGACGTGGCGGCTGCAGGCGCGATCCGCCGGCATCATGCTGAGGTCGCGACCCGCATCTCCTGTCTGGTGCATCTCGAGCGCCAAATGCGAAGGGGCTGTCTTCGTCCGCAGGCGCGTGCCGCTAAGTGATTTCTGTTCTGTGGAGTCGGCGGAAGGATGTCAATGCAGGCACGGTCTTCATCGAGCCGAAGCCGAGGCGAATCGTTGACGTGACGAAATAGCGACTCGCGTTCTGCAAGCGCCCCGCACGATCAGCTGCGCGGCAAGAACTCGATCGGCCAATTATCCCGCCGTGTGCTGCAGATCCAGCTGCAGTTGGTCCTCGCCCGCAACCGGATCCGGTGTTCCGGGCTCCCAGACCGGCTGGACTTCTACCCGGTTTCGCCCCTGCCGCTTCGCTCGATACAGCGCCTCATCGGCGTAGTAGACCAGCGTTTCCAGCGGCAGATCCCGGGCCGCTCGCGCCGGCGCGACACCAACGCTCAGGCTCACTCTGCCCTCAGCGGCAGCAAAGCCGTGCGCAATCAGGAACGCCCGCACCTCTTCGGCCATCGCTGCCGCCTCCTGTCCGGCCAGATCCGGGAGCAGCAAGGCGAATTCGTCGCCGCCCAGCCGCGCGCAGTGGCTCCCGGCCACGCGTTCGGCAACGGCCTCCAGTTTTCGCGCCAGGGTAACCAGCACCGTATCGCCGTGCTGATGCCCGTGACAATCGTTGGCCCGCTTAAACGAGTCAATATCCATCATCAGCAGCGACAGCTCTTTCTGGCCCGCCGCCTCGCGCAACCGCTCATAAGCCCCGGCCAGCGAGCGCCGGTTACCAATGCCGGTCAGTGGGTCGCGTACCGCCAGCCCCTCGAGATGCTCGTTCCGGCTCTCCAGCCACGCCCGCTCCCTGATTGCCTGCGCGTGTAACAGGGCGGTGCGCGCGACATAGGAGACCACCGTTATGGCAATGGCCACCGCCGCCAGCCGCATGGAAATCCGCAGCAGGAACAGCCCCAGCATCAGGTTCACCAGCGCCAGGAACGACGGCATCAGGCTCCGCACGGCCACACCCGGGCTGCGCAGCGCCACCGCTTCCGCCGCCTCGGCCTTCGCGGTGTTGCGGGTCCAGAGCAGGTACAGTGCGAAGCAGGCGAACAGCACGTCCCCCACTACATCCCACTCGCTGCAGTGCAGGTGATGCAGCCAGATATAAGAAACCTGGTCCGCGGTGATGAACGCAATCACCCGAAGCCCGAAGAACCACGACAACGTCTGCAGGAACCTTTGTTCCGCGCGCGATGCCGCGCCCAGGCACGCCACCAGCGCCGCCAGAAACAGGAACAGCGCCATCGACTGACCGACAATCAGATGGATGTGGGTGAAGTGATCCCGGGTGTGAGACGAGTAAACGAGGTTGAAGCGCAGAACGACGAATACCAGCGCCTGCAGTGAATCCGCAATAACGATGGATCGCGCGACGCCCGCGTAGAACAGCACCGCAGCCAGAATGAAAAGGGCTTCGCCGGCGTTGAAGCTGGCCGTCTGCAGCACCCGCGCGGCGCCGGTGTGCAGAAAGCACTCCGTAAAGGACGGCACGAAGCCGATCGACTCCGACAGGACGGCGGCTGTGAATACGTACCAACGAATTCGCGTCACGCCCTGGGCCGGGCGCAGGCATGTCCAAAGCGCCAGAGCGCAGCCGAACAGGACCAGCGCGTCGCACAGGTACCCGATCCCCGAGGCAGGCACGTTGTCCGCGCTGGCTACCGCCGCGTGCAGGCCGCAAACAAGCAGGGCCGCCACAAGGGCCGAACCCAGTAAAACGGGCTTTCCTGTCTCCTGGATGCCTTCCCGGTCGGCATCACCTGATGCGAACTTGCGGGTTATCGGCACAGCGTCGCTCGATCCGGAAGTGTCTTTCATAAGCAGGTTCCCAGGATCGCGATGCTCCTGGGGAGGGAGCAGTCCGGCACGGCCAAATCCTACAAACGTAATCTCTTGTGAGGTACTGTACCGTAAGCGAAGAGCCTGCAAAGTAGCACAAAAGAACCACGGCGCCGGCAGTTCAGGCCAGCTGGTCTAGACTGGTCGGGGTTGTCACACCGGACCCCACACCGTCCGGGATCAGCACTTCACGCGAAACCATCCAGCGCAACAACAGAGTCGATGCCACACAACGAATCCCTGGCAGACGCACCGATCTCCGCTGACCCCAGGCGAGCCCGCCGGTGGAATATCGCGGTGCTTCTCACCATCGGCATTCTCGTCAACTACTTCGACCGCGTGAACCTGACGGTCTCCCATGATCCCATCGTCGCGGGCTTCCACATTTCCGAGTTCACCTTCGGCCTGCTCGCCGGCGCGTACAACTGGACCTACGCTCTGTTTCAGTTGCCCTCTGGCTATCTGCTCGATCGTTTCGGCATCCGGCGCGTCGGCAGCATCAGCACGTTCCTGTGGAGTGTCGCTTCCTTCGGCGCCTCGGTCACGCCGACGGTCGGCGGCTTCTTCGGAGCGCGCCTTCTTCTCGGGATCGGCGAAGCTCCCACGTTTCCCGCCAGCGCCAAAGCCATCGGATACTGGTTCCCGCCGCGTGAGCGCGGCTTCGCCACCAGCCTCTTTGACTCCTCGGCGAAGTTCTCTTCCGCGATCGGGGTTCCGCTGATCGGCCTGCTCCTGCTCCGCATCGGGTGGCGCCTCAGCTTCGCCGCCACCGGCCTCGCCAGCTTCGTCTTCTTTCTGTTTTTCTGGTGGATCTATCGCGACCCGCATCCCGATCACCGGTCGTTCGCGGAGGAGACGCCCACGCCGGAACCCCGGATCCGCCACAGGGTCCCACTGGGGTATCTGCTCCGGCGGCGCAAAGTTCTCGGCCTGGCTCTCGGCATGGGCTCCTACAACTACGTCTTCTACCTCCTGCTCACCTGGCTGCCCGTCTATTTGTCAGAGTCTCTGCATATCAATCTGGGCCGTTCCTTCCTTTACACCGGAGTGCCCTGGCTGTTTGCCACGGTAGCCGATCTTTTTATCGGCGGCTGGCTCGTGGATGCTCTGATCCGGCGGGGCTTCAGTCCCAGCGGGGTGCGCCGCGCAATCCTCATCTCCGGACTCACGCTTGGTCTTGGCATTCTCGGCGCCGCGCACGCGCACACGCTGGGGGCCGCGCTCTTCTGGATCAGCCTTTCGATCGGCGGCCTCTCGGCCGCATCCCCGGTGGGCTGGTCGGTCCCATCCCTGATCGCTCCGGGTGACAGCGTGGGCTCGGTGGGCGGCATCATGAATCTCTCGAATCAGATCTCCGGCATCGTCGCACCCGCCGTCACGGGCTATCTGATCGGAGCGCGCCACTCGTTTACGGCGGCCTTCGCGGTGGCTGCCGCCTATCTCATCGTCGGCATTGGCGGATATGCTTTCCTGCTTGGCGAAATCAGTCCCGTTCCCATGCCGTAGAGAACCCCGGCGTGATGGAGCGCCGCCCGCGCAGGATTACTTCGTCGCCGTTGCCCGCATCGCTCCCGTCGAAATGCCGCCGTCCACCAGCAGCGTCTGCCCGGTCACGTAGCGGCTCGCTTCCGATGCCAGAAACACCACGGCACCGTCGAGATCGTGGGGCTGTCCGGGGCGCTTCAGCGGAATGCGCTCCACCAGGTAGTGCACCCAGCCGGCATCCTCGTACATCACCTTGTTTTGCTCGGTGCGGAACCACCCCGGCGCCAGGCAATTGACGGTGATGCCATGTTTGCCCCAGTCGTCGGCGAGGCTCATGGTGAGCTGCCGGATTCCGCCGCGGCTCGCGCCATACGGAGCCAGGCCCGCGTAGCCGAAGACGCTCGTGACCGAACCGATGTTGATGATGCGTCCGTAGCCGTGTTCAATCATGTTCGGCACTAACGCCTGCGCCACAAAAAAGCTCCCGCGCAGATTCGTTTCCAGCACCAGGTTCCAGTCGTCCCACGTCACCTCGAGCGCCGGTTTGCGCACGTTGCATCCTGCGTTGTTGACGAGAATATGAATGTGAGCGAACGCGGCCCGCGCCTCTTCTGCCATGCGTGTGATGCTCGCCTGATCGCGCACATCCAGTTCCAGGGAAACGACGCGCCGCCCCAGCGCCTGCATCTCGGCTGCAAATCCGGCCAGCGATTCGCGTTTGCGGCTCGTGATGATCAGATCCGCGCCCGCTCGGGCCAGCGCCCGTGCCAGATACTGCCCGAGACCGCGGCTCGTGCCGGTCACCACGGCCACCTGGCCGGTCAGGTCGAAAGGCTTTTCCTCCGCAGGCCGCGCCTGGCTCATCGCGCCGCCCCAACCTCAGCCATATCGGGCGCCAGGACCACCTTCATCAGGTTCGGCTCGCCCTTGTGCAGGCGCTCAAACCAGCGTGGACCCTCTTCAAGCGACGCCACTGCCGTGATCAGCGGCCTGATCCGGATTCTCCCGCCGGCCACCAGTTCCATCGCCTCGGGATACTCGCCACAGGACGCCGCCGTTCCCTGCAGCCGGATTTGCCGCGACACCACCTTCTGCAACGGCAAGGTTACTTCCGCTGTGATGTTTCCGATCAGGACCACGGTCCCGCCCTTGCGCAAGCTGTCGATCGCGGCTGACACGGCTTCGTTGCGCCCCACGGCTTCAAACACGACATCTGCGCCGTGCCCGCCGGTCTGCTTCTGCACCTCCGCCGCCAGTTCGGCTCCAGAACGATGCAGCGTGTCATCCGCGCCCAGTTTCTGTGCCAGCTCCAGCCGCGACGCATCGAGGTCCGCGGACATCACCCGCCCGTAGCCCAGGGTGCGCGCCGCCTGCATCGTCAACAGGCCAATCATGCCTGCGCCCACCACCAGCGCGGTCCGGCCCTGGCCATCGCCGCTCAGGTGAACCGCGTGCAGCGCGACCGCGACCGCTTCGAGCATGGCGGCTTCGGCAAACCCCATCGCATCCGGCAGCGGGTACACAATGCGCTCCGGTACCGTTACATACTCCGCAAAGGCGCCGTGTCTTCGATAATCGCCGCACGACACGCCGACGACCTCCCGGCGATCGCACAGGTTCATTTCGCCGCGCCGGCAATAATCGCAGCCACCGCAATAGACCGTCGAGTCGAAAGTGACGCGGTCCCCGGCGCGAAATGTCCGAACATCGGCGCCCACCGCCGCCACGGTTCCCGCCGCCTCATGCCCCATCACCAGCGGCGGAATTCGCCGTCCCGACGAGCCATCGTAACCGTGCACATCGCTCCCGCAGATGCCGCATGCAGCCACGCGCACCAGGACTTCTCCAGGGCCTGGTTCAGGCCTTGGAATCTCCGCAATCTCCAGATGTCCGTATTCCCGGAGCAGCAGTGACTTCATCGCAACCGTCCTCTCTTCCGCTGCAGCAAGACGCGCAGCGTCCGGAGCGCACTCCGATTGTATGCGCGCCGGCGGCGGGAGGCGCTCCGGACTCTCCTCTTTCTGCGCTCTCGACGAACCTTGTCGTGAAGGCTGTGACTCGGATAGGGGTGGTTTTCAGATCAGGCCGACGCGCTTCTCCAGGGCTGCATAGCGCGGATCCGTGCGAATCGAATCGAAGAAGGGGTCGTACTGCAGGTACAGGATCTGTTCCTCATGTGCGTCTGCTGACTTCTCCAGCTCGACGATGGCGTGGTCCTTGTCGCTGAGCAGAGCATAGCCGATCGCCACCTGATAGGCGGGGGCGCCGAGCGCCAGCATCTGCCTGATCCGCCGCATGGCCTCCGCGCGATCGCCGGCGCACGCCGCCGCATACGCCAGCATCGCCTGCGTTGCCGGCACCGTGGGATAGTGCAGGTTCATCCACGTGGCTTCGCTGCGCGCCGTCCGGCAGTCGTTCTGTTGCACCGCAAGAACCAGGCTGAGCCCATGCGTGCCGACAAAGTCGGGCTGCACCCGCCGCATCTCGCCGATCATTCGCTTCTGGCCGGCCACGTTGTGCTCGAAGTTGTAGGTGAAGAACTCGTCGTACGCGGAACTGACCGAGAGAGGGTCCTGCTCCTCGGCCATCCGGAGTTGCTCGTGCGACTCGGCAAACCGCCCGCGCGTCGCCAGCGCCCATCCGTAGCTTTCATGGGTGCCCGCGCTCGCCCCCAGCTGCATGGCGCGCCGGAACTGCTCTTCCGCCTTTCCCCAGTTCCAGTCCCATGAATACGTGATCAAGGCCAGCGTTGCCCACGCCCCACCCAGGTTGGGATCAAGCTCGATCGCCTTTTGCGCTTCGTCCCGTACCCGCGGAATCCCCTCCTGCGCGGGAAGAGCCGTCATCGCAATCAGGTTCAGATTCGCGTCCCCCATCGACAGATACGCGCGCGCGAACGACGGATCCCTTGCGGCCGCCTTTTGGAAGAGCTCCAGGGCCGTCTTCGTCGACTCCGGCGTGTGCAGGTTCAGCTGATACTCACCCTGAAGATAGAGGTCGTTCGCTTCCGGATCGATCGTCGCCGCGTGGATCGTCGGCGGCGACCCGCCCTGGATTTCCCGAATGGCCTCCGCGATCGAGTTGGCCACCTGTTCCTGCACGCTCAGCAGGTCCTTCGACTCCGTTTCCCAGGAGTGCGACCAGAGGTGATATCCATCCGAGGTGCGGCTGAGCTGCGCCGTGATCCGGATGCGGTCGCCTTCCCGCGCAAAGCTGCCCTCCAGCACCGCATCTACCTTCAGTTGTTGACCGATCCGTCGCACGTCCTCGGCCTTGCCCTGAAAAGCGAACGCCGAGGTTCGCGCCACCACACGCAGATCGCGCCACTGGGCCAGATCGTTGGTCAACTCCTCGGTGATGCCGTCCGCGATGTACTCCCCCTGGTGATCCGCCGAGTAATTCTCGAAGGGCAGCACCACGATGGCATGAGTCGGCTGCTTCGACGCATCGTTGCGCGCGTGCTCCCGCCACAGTGCGAACAGCGCCACCAGAATCGGTGCGAGCCCAGCCAGAACCAGGGCCGTTACCCGCCGAGCCAGCGACAACGCGGGGCGCGTCTTTGGCAGCGGCTGCGGAACTGCTGCCGCCGCCTCCTCCAGTTCCGCCGGGTTACGAAACGTAAAGGTCGCCGCATAGCTCCGCGGCGGAAAGTCGATGAAGATCCGGTCCCGCCGTCCCTCGTCGGCGTAATACTCCTTCAGCTTCTGGCGCAGCCGACTGAATTCGGTGCGCACGACCGACTCAATGCGCGGATCGAAGGAAGTGGGTTTCTGAAAGACGTCCAGCCCGATGCCGTACTCGGTGATCTTGTCGGCGTCGCCGGCCAGGGTGTGTTCGACCAGATACTGCAACAGCTGGCCGCGCCGTCCGCTCGTCGCAAACTGCTGTGTCGCCAGCAGTTCCGCCAAGTACGACCGAATCTCCCGTGAGCGCGCATCAGGAGCCCGGAACGAAACGTGGCTTTCAATGGTGCCCGGCATTGTGGGGCGGTTCCGCGGAAATTGGACAATCTTACCACGCGCGGTTTCCGGCCCGACATGCCGCAATCGTTCGCTGTTGCAGGGCATCGCTCGTTGCTCCTGGGTTGCCCGGGACAGGCCTGAGGCGAGCGAGGGAAGGGGGAGGGCCTTCGCCGAGAAGGCCCTGGTGATGGATTCGCTGCGGCGCGTCCTGGGCTGTGCCTATTTGAACGCGAAGTAAAAGCCGAGCCCCGCAGCAGCAGCGCCAGGAGCCAGGAACATAGTCCCCAGCGCATCGCGTTCGCCAGTGGCGGACGTCTTGATGGAGAAGATGTAAGCGCCCAGGCCCGCGGCTGCGCCGCCCACGATGCCCAGCGCGAGGAAGCCCGCGCGGACGTGGTGTTTCTTCGGCGTCGTCGCATTCGACGTCGTAGAGGAGCCCGACCCCTCGGCCGAGGCCAGCAAATCGGTCCGGGACGGCGCGATCAGACTCGCCGAGTCGGTTGCCTCCGGCGCCTCCGGCAGGGTGTCGGTGTCCGTTGTATTGGCGGTTGCGATCATGGGTAGAGCATCCGGGGCCTCGGCCGTGGTTGCGAGCGCAGCGGAGTCGCCGCCGTTGTGCGTGGCCAGAGCCGTCGGGTTGAAAGCATATGCAGGCGTGGCCAGCAGTCCGGCCAGCAGTCCCGTCAGGGCGCAACAGCTCAGATTACGAAGCTGCGCCCGTATCGCGTGTGTGTGATGCATGTGATCCTCCAGAATGGGATTGGCACGGCACCCCGATCCGGGCTGAATCATGCCGGGGACAAATCGGCCAAGCCGGTCGCCGTTGCACGCGAGATTGCTTCAGGTGGGCCGGAGATGGGTAGTCTCAACAGGCTACTGTAACGTTACAAGTGCGCGGATTTGGACTCCCGCAGCGCTGCGAGCTGTACGCTGTCCCTGATGGAACCCTGGCTCAGCGGTACGCATTCTGACCTGCCTCCCGTCGCGCGCGCGGTGATTCATGCTCTCGAACTGGCCCGCGAAGACGTCGAGACGAGGTGCGCGACGCTCACGGACGATGCACTGAACGCGCGTCCGGCGGATCTCGCGCCGGTGGCCTTTCACCTGCGCCACATGGTGCGGAGTCTCGACCGGCTGCTGACCTACGCCGAGGGCGAACCGCTCTCGCCCGGTCAGCTGGCCGGACTCCAAACCGAGCTGGACCCGGGGGCCACGCGCGCGGAGGTCTTCCGGGAGTTCCGGGAGGGGATCGCGGCGGCGGCGCGCCGGGTGCGGGGCATGGCTGCGGCGGATCTGGAGCAGCCGAGGGTGGTGGGGCGCAAGGCGCTGCCGACGACGGTCGGGGGGCTGCTGGTGCACTGCGCCGATCACACCCAGCGGCACACGGGGCAGGCCCTCACGACGGCGAAGATCGTTCTGGCGGGGGGTTCCGGCGAACACGCGGTTTCGACCCCACCCGCGACGCAGAATCAACAACTTCCGGAGGGGTAAACCCCTCTTGTTGGCGATTCAGTTAACCCTCGGCAGGGCACAGAGTGCAGCGTTCAGCGCACAGCGATCAGCGTTCAGAGCAGGGGGTACAGAGCACAGAGCGCAGAGCACAGAGATCGTCGCCATCCGATTTCAGCGAGGGAGTTCCTGGAAGCCGCGTCCGCTCAGGATCATCGGCACACACCTGGCCGCGCGGGCGGCTCTGGTTTTTGCCTGTTTAGCGCCGGAGATGTGGAAGCTGTACGACTTTCTGCGGCCAGGGGTGAGGGCGTTGAATGCCGTCATGAGACGCGCGTTCTCATCGAGCAGCGTCTGCAGCTCCTCAGGGACCGGGTAATCGGCGGGTTTCTTCATCTCCACTTTTCTGCCGGATTCCTGCAGTTCGACAGCCTCATACAGGTAGTTACGCAGGGTCGACTGAAGCGCGGTGATTTCCCGGACCGAGGTGAATTTGATCCAGCGTCCGGCCTGCGTGTGCTGGCCAGCCCGCTGGAGAATTCTTTTCGGGTCGCTGAGGAGAGCGCCCTTGAAAAACGCGAGCGCGCACGCGTCGCGCAAGGGAATGACGATGGCTACATTCTTTTTCTGGAAGGTGAAACAGGGTTTGCTCCACTTGAGCTCTTCGGTGAGATAGCAGTCGAGCGCGATGCTGCGGAGCTTATCCGTCACCTTCTGCCACTTCTTCGCATAGGGAACCTGCATGGGTCCAGCTGATCCTCCTGCGTGTGCCACGGGCGATCTTCCAGGGGCCAACCCAGATTACAGGCATCCGCATGGCGACGCCCGGCCCGAGCCACCCAGGATTTCGCGCTCGGGTTCGCCCTCTTCGCTGCGCTCCGGTCACACGCACAAAACGGCTCAGTTTCCGGAACTAAAGGGCTTTGGGCTGCGTATGATTGCCCATGAGCGCTGGAACCATCACGTGGAATCTGGGAATGCTGGGATTCCTCGCCCGGCCGGCGTCGCGGGCGGAGGTGATTGCGCCGGGAGCGGGTGGGCGGTCCTCTCGGGGGCAGTACCGGGCGCCGGGGGCCGACGAGCGGAAACCGGCGGAACGATGGCAGCGCAAAGAGCACGAACGGGGCATTGAGAGGGTCGGGGAGAGGCCTGTGGAAGCGGAGTGGCAGGTTCTGGTCGAGCGGTGCCTGAAAGGGGACTCGTTCGCCTGGACCGAGCTGGTGAAAGCCCATCACAGGCGGGTGTATGGTTTGTGTTTCCGGTTTACGGGATCGTCGACCGACGCCGAGGATCTGACCCAGGAAGTATTTCTCAAGGTGTACGGCAATCTCGCGGCCTTTGACCTGGCGCGGGGAACGTTCCAGACGTGGATCACCACGATGACGCGCAACCTGCTGGTGGATCATTTCCGGCGGTCGCGGGCGCAGCGGGTGACGGATTCGATGGACGCGGGCTGGGAGGGCGACGGGGACGAGATGCCGCTGCTGCAGCGGCTGGCCGATAAGGGGCCGACGCAGCACGACCGGGCGGTGCGGAAGGAAATCGAAAAGATGGTGCAGGAGGCGCTGACGAAGATTTCGCCGGAGCTGCGGGAGGCGGTGATCCTGCGCGACCTGCAGGACATGGATTACAAGGAAATAGCGCACGTATTGCGGATTCCCGAGGGAACCGTAAAGTCAAGAATCAGCCGGGGGCGGGCAGAACTCGCGCGGCTGCTGGAACGTAGTAAAGGACAGATGGTGTAGCGGTGGCGGACGAGAGCAAATTCGGACAGATGCCGGGCTCGAGCTCTGGCGGCGGATTGCGCTGCGAGGAGTGGGAAGCTCTGCTGACGGATGCGCTGGACGGGCTGCTGCCGGCGGGGCAGGCGGCCGCGTTCGCCGCGCACGGCGAGAGCTGCGAGAACTGCGGGGATCTGCTGGCGCACGTGAAGCAGGGGCAGGAGTGGCTGGGGTATCTGCATGCGGAGCCGGAGATTCCGTCCGGCCTGGTCGCGAAGATTCTGGAAAAGACGGTCGGCGCGGGTGCGGTTCCGCTGCCGGTGGTTGCGGCGGCGAGCGCCGGCGGCGGCGCGGTGGCGGTGGCGATGCCCTGGCGGCGGAGCTTCCACGAGACGCGGCTGCTGATGACGGTCGCAATGGCGTTCTTCTCACTGGCGCTGACGCTGAACCTGGTGACGGGCGGACATCTGACCACGCTGCGGCTGGCGGACCTGAAGCCCTCGCAGATCGGGAACACGCTGTCGCGGGAGTTCTACGGGGCGCAGAAATCGGTAGTGCAGTACTACCACAATCTGCGGTTCGTGTATGAGCTCGAGTCGCGGACACGGGAGCTGCGGCGCGATGTGGAGTCGGCGCCGGCGAACGGCAACGCGCCGAGCGGGACACAGCAGCAACAGCAGAAGCAGGGCGGCAAGGGCGGGAGCGCGAATGCGGGACAGAGCACCGGGCTGCTGGCCGAGCTCGGAGCCGGGAGCCGGGAGCTGGGAGTCGGGCAGCGTTCGGCATTCGGCGTTCCGCGTTCGGAAGAACAACCGTCAGAGATCGATGTTCAGAAATCGGAAGCAGGACAGACAACAGAGGTGGTATTGAAGTCGGTGAAAACTGGAAGTGCGATTTCCCTGGGTCATTCAAAAGCCGGGCTGCGGAGAGGGAAAGTGGAAAGGGGCCTGGTATGAACTGCGTCAATCATCCCGAGGCGGCGGTCACCGCCTTTTGTCAGAACTGCGGGAAGGGGTTGTGCGCGCAGTGTTCGCGTGAGGTGCAGGGCAACGTATTCTGCGAGCCGTGCCTGGCGGCCCGCGTGGCGGGCGGAGCGGCAGCGGGGCCCGGGCCGGCGGGTCCGGGGCCGGTGGGGCCAGGTGGGGCGGGGCCGTATGTGCCGCCGCCGGTGAGCGCACCCAATCCGGGAACGGCAACGATCCTGGGATTCATTCCCGGCGTGGGCGCGATGTACAACGGCCAATACATCAAGGCCATCGTGCACGTGCTGGTGTTCGTGGTGCTGATCTCGATCACTGAGCACTACGGAATCTTCGGGATTTTCGTGGGAGCCTGGGTGCTGTACCAGGTTTTCGACGCGCACCAGACGGCGAAGGCGCGGCGCGACGGGCTGCCGCTGCCGGATCCGTTCGGGCTGAACGAGCTGGGAAATGCTTTTGGCGGCCACACTCCTCCGCGGTATACGCCGCCGGTCGCGCCGCCTCCCCCGGGAGCCGGGACGGCGGGCGTTGGAGGCGTGCCGCCGGGAGCACCTGGAGCGATGCCGGGGAATCCTGCGCAGCCCTATGCGGACTGGGCGGAGCAGGTGCGGCAGCAGGCGCATGAGTTTGGCCGGCAGAGCGCGGAGTGGGGCGAACAGCTGCGGCAGCGGATTGTCTCCGAGACGCAGAGGCCCTTCACGCCTGGAGTTGGCGGGCCAGGGACGTGGGGCGCACCGCCGCCACCGCCGGGATTTGTGCCGCCACAGGGATTTGGGCCGCCGCCGGGATTTGTCGGCACACCCGGAGCCGTGCCGCCCGGAGTTGTACCTCCGGGAGCGGTTCCGCCGGGCGCGGGGTATGTGCCTCCGCAGCCGCCGCCGGGGTGGGCGCCGCCGGTGCCGCCGGACATGGAGCTGGAGCGCGCGCGCCGGGAACCGATTGGGGCGATTGTGCTGATCCTGCTGGGTATGCTGTTCCTGTTCAACACGCTGGGATTCTTTAACTTCGGATGGGTGCACCACGGGTGGCCGCTGATCATTGTGGGCATCGCGGTCTGGCTGCTGCTGCGGAATACGTACTTTGGCGGTGTGCCACGGGTGGGACCTCCGCCGCCTCCGCCGCCCGTGGGCGGAATGGGGAATCCTGCGGCGCACGGCAGCGGCACGACGGGCACCGCAGCGAGTAGCGCAGCCCAGGAGCCCCCGGCAGGAGGCGCGCAATGAACCAGTATTTGTTTCTGCGGAGGATGCGCGGGCCGATCATCCTGCTGACGTTCGGGGTGACGGCCATTCTGGATGAGTACGCGGGGATTTCGTATGCGCACAGCTGGCCGCTGTACATCATCGTGTGGGGGCTGCTGAAGCTGGCGGAGAACGCCATCCTCATCCAGAATCCGCCGGCGACACCGCCGCCGTGGCCGGGATATCCGGCGCCAGGACCGACGGGCACACCGGGAGCGACGACCTATACCGGGGTGACGCAAGGCGACGCGACGACGATGTCGTCGCCGATTGTGCCGGTGCAGGAGACGCCGGCCGACGAGGAAGGGAGGTAGCGAGATGGGGACGACACCTCCATCCTGGACATCGCGGGAAGCGCGCTGGCAGGCCAAACAGGCAGCGCGGGCGCAGCGGCAGCAGTGGAAGGCGCAGATGCGCGCGCAGAAGGACTATTACCGGAGCTACTGGCGGGGCTGGCACCGGCCAACGTTTGTGGGACCGCTGATCCTGCTGACCATCGGCATCCTTGCGCTGCTGATGTCGACGGGGCGGCTGGACCCGGGAGTTTTCTGGAGCTGGTACGCGCGATGGTGGCCGATGCTGCTGATCGTGATGGGGGGGCTGCTGCTGGCGGAGCACTTTCTGGACTGGAACCGTCCGTGGGGCGGGCACCGCTCGATGGCAGGGATCGTGTGGCTGGTGATCCTGATGATCGGGCTGGGGTGGGTTTCGCGCGAGGGGCACCTGATGGGGCCGTTCTCGTGGGAATTTTCCGACGACGGCGGGGACAACAATTTCTGGAACTGGATGGGTCCCGAGCACGACAACGACGTACAGATCGATCAGGTGCTGACGGCGGCGAAGCCGGTGGTGACGGTGGACGATCCGCAGGGAGACATCACGATCACGGCATCGACGGACAACGCGATGCATATGCGGGCACACCAGATGGTGCACCGAGATTCGGACTCCGAGGCGCAAAAGATTTTTGCGGAGCTGAAGCCGAAGGTGGACACGTCGGGCGGCGGAGCAGTGATCACGGTGCCGGAGAAACAGGGGGCGCGGGTGGATCTGACACTCGAGCTGCCGGCTGCGGCGTACGCGACGGTGACGGCCGGACACGGCGACGTGACGGCGGATGGTCTGAACGGCGGCGTGCAGGTGACCGATAACCACGGCGAGGTGAAGCTGGAGGACATCGGCGGCGACGCCCAGGGGCATCTGGATCACGGGGACTTTTCCGCGCATAACGTGCAGGGGCGCGTTCTGGTGGATGGGCACGGCGACGATGTGACGCTGTCGGAGATTCAGGGCGCGGTCACGATCAACGGAGATTTCTTCGGGGACATCCATCTGGAGCAGATCGCGTCGGACGTGCATTTCCACTCCAGCCAGACGACGCTGGACATCCCGCATCTGATGGGTTCGCTGACGCTGGACAAGAGCGACCTGAGCATGAGCCAGGTGATGGGGCCGCTGCGGGTGATTGCGCGGTCGAAGGATATCGATCTGACGCAGATTGCGGGGGATGCGCATGTGGAGGACTCGGACGGCGATGTGAATCTGGTGGCGGCGGATCCGCCGGGCAACCTGCAGGTCGTCGATCACACGGGCAACGTGATTGTGACCATGCCGGAGAGCGCGAACTTCAGCGTGACCGGGAGCACGAGCAGCGACGAAGCGGTGCGGACGGACTTCCCGCTGAAGATGGCGACCGACGGCGGGCGGCAGACGCTGGAAGGATCGGTGGGCCGTGGAGGAGTGCAGCTGCAACTGGAGACCGACCATGGGAACCTGGAACTCCGCAAAGGCGAGGTGACGACCGTGACGCTGGCGCCGCCGAAGCCGCCGGTCCCTCCGGCCCTGGCCAGGCACTTCCGGGCGCCGGCGGGGGCGAAGGCGGAGGAGGAAGAACAGTAAGGCAAGGGATAGGGGATAGGGGACGCGCTCCTCACGGGGCGCGTCTTTTTATTTGTGAGGATGACTGTTATGGATTTGCCGATCCGAGTTGCCATCTCAGGAGCAAGAGGCCCGCGGCTGAAGCCGCTGCTCTTAAGGCGCCCCGTTCCATGGCCTGAAGGCCATGGCTTCTACCACCGCCGCCTCTTCCAGTGCCCGAAGGCCATGGCTTCTACCGCCGCCTCGCGTTGCGAGGCAGCAAGTGCGGTCCCAGAGATTGAGGCAACCCGGTTTGGATTTCGAGCTGGAGGTAGGACTGCGGACGGCGCGCCGGGTTTATCCTCGAAGCTTTTTATCGCACGAATCGTGCCGCGCCAGCGACAGGGAGTTCAGGCGCAACGGAGTGGGCTTCAGCCGACCTTTTCGACAGGCTGGCGGTTGAAGAGGGGCCGGACCAGGTCTTCGATGCGGGTGAGGACCTGGTTGAGGGTGAGGCTGGTGGAGTCGATGACGATGGCGTCGGGGGCCGGGTGGAGGGGGGAATTGGCGCGGGTGCGGTCGCGCTCGTCACGCTCCCGCAGTTCGCGGAAGACGACGGAGGGCTCGGCCGCGGCAGCGGCCATGACGCCGCCGTTGCCGGAGTTTTGTTCATAGCGGCGCTGGCTGCGAGCTTCCGGGGAAGCATCGAGAAACACTTTGACGTCGGCATCGGGGAAGACGACGGTTCCGATGTCGCGGCCTTCCATCACAATGCCGCCGGCGCGGCCGAGAGCGCGCTGGAGGTCAACCATCCAGGTGCGGATGGCGGGGTGGACGCTGACGCGCGAGGCCCCCTGGGTGACGTCGGAGTCGCGGATGCGTTCAGTGACATCCTGGCCGTCGAGGAAGACGCGGTTGCCGGAGCGGTCGGGCTCGAGGGTGATCTGGGTATCGCGGGCCAGGAATTCGAGGGCGGGAGCGTCGTCGAAATCCTGATCGGACTGGATGGCTTTGAGGGCAAAGGCGCGATACATGGCGCCGGTTTCAAGATTGAGGAGACCGAAATGCTGCGCCAGATGGCGGGCGACAGTACTCTTGCCCGCGCCGGCGGGGCCGTCGATGGCGATGATCGGGCCGCGAGTCATTCGGGGTGCTCTTTCTTACGATTCTTGCGCGGATTTCGTCCCGCGGGGGAAGGTTTACGAAATTTGTTTTTGGGCGAGCCGGGCCGGAACGGCCGAGGACCGCGGCCGGATGGGCGAGCGGACGGGGAAGAAGAAGATTTTCCGGGTCGAAAGGGGCGGTTGGGCGCGGAGCCGGGTGGACGAGGGCCGGATGGACGAGGATCGGATGGACGAGGATCGGATGGGGAAGAGGAGGACTTTCCGGGTCGAAAGGGGCGGTTGGGCGCGGAGCCGGGTGGGCGCGGGCCGGAGAAACGACGTTTGCCGCCGAATTTGCCTTCGCCGCGCGGCGCATTCGTGCGGCGTTCCTGACCGGGCGCCTGGGACGCTGCGGGACGATCATCGCGGCGCGGAGGGCGATCGCGCCAGGGACGGTCTCGACGTTCGGGGCGGCCGGCACGCGATGAGGGCGGAGCGGCGCGCCCGCTGCGCCAGGGCGGACGGCGGGGCGGACGGTCGTGGTTGGGTGGCTGGGAGGACGGTTGTTCCGCGGAGGCGGGCTGGTTGGGGCGGCGGAATTTCTGACTGCGAGACGCGTTCTCGCGGCGTTGCCAGGGCTTGTCACTGGCGCGCGCCGGGGAGGCAGGTTTTTTCTGCCAGGGACGCGTGCGATCCGGGCGCGTTTCGCGGGCGGGGAGCTCCCACCGGGTAGGCCGAGGCTCCTTGCGGAAAGGCGGATGCGGCGAAGGCAGAGATGCGGGCGGTTCGGGCTTTGCGGAAAGCGGTCCGGGCTCGGCTGGGGCGGTTTCCGGAAGGGAGCCTTCGACGAAGAGCAGGGTTTGAGCCGCGACGGTTGTCGAGCTCAGTTGCCGGGTGGCCATCATGCCGTGAAGGACTTCGCGGATGCGCGAGCGCGCGGTCAGCGGCGAGAGGAAGATCTCGGCCTCCTCGGCGGTGGCAGCGACGGCGGAGTGCAGATAGAGCGAGAGCAGCGCGGAGAGCGCAGTGGTCTGCGATGTGCCGGCCGCGGTGGCAAGCTGCGCGGGGAAGCGGTTCCGGAGCAGGGTCCAGCGTGTGGGCGAGGCCGGCGCAGGAATGGGCATGGCGCGGAGGGTGGTCCACAATTCGATGAGCGCGCGCAGGGCAGCGGCTTCGGTGATCTCGTGACCGAGCCGTTCGCGCAGCTCGACGGCGGTGAGCTCGCCTTCCCGGTCGAGAGCCTCGAAGGTGCGAAGGACGATGGGTGCGCTGCGGCCGCCGGGGGCGGACTTCCACTGGCGATCGCCGCGCATGGCGACGACCCAGGGAAGGACTTCGGGGGTGACGAGGAAGTCGGGATGTTCGGAAAAAGCGCCCAGAAGATTGAGGGGGACCACGCGGCGTTCGCCGATGAGGCGGGCAAGAAGACCGGCAGCGATGGCGATGGCGTCGGGCGGCGGCGTGAGGCTGGGCTTGCCGAGGCAGGCTTCAGCAAAGGAGGGCGCGGGCGCGGGAAGCTGCGTGTGGCGCGGCAGGAAGAGGCAGAAGCCGATGTCGTCGATCCAGGGGGCGGCGTCGTCCAGGGTGCGCAGCGGTGCCGAGGGATCCGTTGCGGCAGTCTGGCGCCAGCGCGCGGCGCGCGCGATTTGTAACTGTTTCTGATCCAAATGGTCCTGAGTCGGGAGAGTTGTTCGTTATGAGTAACCTGGGAGTTGAGAGTTGTGAGTGCACCGTTGTGCCCCCCGATGCACAAGCCTGTCCAGCAAAATGAGGAACGTCAGCGAAGAACCCGGCAGAGATTGAGCGAAGACATTCTAAATGCGCTGGAATGCGCGCTGAATGTCCTTCCATGAATATCGTAATGCAATGGGGCGGCCGTGGGGACAGCTGGTGGGATGATCGGTTCGGGCGAGGGCCTGGAGGAGCCACTCCATGCGGGCGGGGTCCAGAGGCATGTTGATTTTGATGGCGGCGTGGCAGGCGATGGAGGCGGCGATGCGGGTGCGCGCGGACTCGAGATTGTCGGACTGGGCGGTGGTGGCGGGCTGTTCGAGGACTTCGAGGATCATGCGTTCGAGCGCGGCGCCGTTGAGGCCGGCGGGGGCGGCTTTGATGGCAATGGTGTGCGGGCCGAAGGGCTCGGCTTCGCAGCCGTTGCGCTCAAGTTCGCTGGCGAGCGTGGAGAAGATGACCATTTGCTGGGGAAGCAGGTCGATGAGCATGGGCATGAGAAGGCGCTGGCGCTCGACGCGCTCCGTCTGGCGCTCGCGCAGGATCTTTTCGAAGAGGACGCGCTCGTGGGCAACGTGCTGATCGATGATCCAGAGGCCTTCGTCGTTGGTGGCGAGGATGAAGGACTCGCGCAGCTGGACCAGGGGTTTGAGAGAGGCGAGGGACTGGAGCGAGGCTGGCGCGTCGCCTCCTTCGGGCAGGGGCGGAGCGGAGCAATGGCCGTTGGAGGCGGCGGAGCGCGATGGATCCGGGGCGGGCCAGGCGGCCCCGGCGATTTCCGCTGCTAAGCGGTCCTCGTTCGGGATCGCGGCGGGGGCGTCGATCGAGGAACTCGCCGCGAACGGGAGCGGCCGATCGGCGGGGCGAGGCGCGGGCGGGGCGAGAGCAAAAGGCGCGGCGCTGGCGGCATTGGCCGCAGGGTCGGAGTCAGGGAATTCGGAGATGGGCGGCGCGTCCGGCAGGGCGCTGTCAGGGATCAGCGACGACGAAGCGGTGGGGCTGTTGGCGAGCGCGGTGAGGAAGCTCGCGGCGGGGCGGGTCTTCATCAGGGTGACGCGGATCGACTCACGCACGAAGTCGTGGACGAGGGCCTGCTGGCGAAAGCGGACCTCGGTTTTCGCAGGATGCACGTTGACGTCGACCTCGTGGGGCGGCATTTCGAGGAAGAGGAGAATCACCGGGAAGGAGGTGGGAGGAATGATGTTGCGGTAGGCCTCGGTGACGGCGTGGAGGATGAGGCGGTCGCGGATGAGGCGCTGATTGACAAAGACGTAGATCGAGTTGCGGTTCAGCTTCTGCAGTTCAGGGCGGGAGACGAAACCACGGAGGCGAAGGAAGCCGGGGTCGGGGGGCGTGTAGTCGCGATCGCGGCGCCAGGGAGGGGGCTCGGGGATGCCGGCGTGGTCGAAGCGGCGCTCCGCCGCCATGGGGAGGAGCTGGTCGAGGGTGTCGCGGCCGAAGATCTGGTAGATGCGCTCGGAGGGCTCGCGGACCGGGGGCGCGGTGAGCAGGGCATGGGTTGCGGAGTGGAGCTCGAAGTAGATCTCGGGGTGGGCGAGGGCGTAATGCGTCACCAGTGCTGTTACGTGGGCGAGCTCGGTGGTTTCGGCGCGCAGGAATTTACGGCGGGCGGGGACGTTGTAGAAGAGATCGCGGACAGCGATGGAGGTGCCGGGCGGACCGGCGTGATCCTCGACGGAGAGGATCTTGCCTCCGGCGATTTCGAGGCGGGTGCCAGAGGAAGTTTGCGGCGGGGAGCCGTTTTCGGGAGCCGGTTGGGTGACAAGTTCGAGGCGCGCGATGGAGGCGATGGAGGGCAGCGCTTCGCCGCGGAAGCCGAGGGTGGCGATGGAGAGCAGGTCGTCGGAGGAGCGGATCTTTGAAGTGGCGTGGCGCTCGAAGGCGAGCAGAGCGTCGTCGCGGGACATGCCGCAGCCATCGTCGGCGACGCGGATGAGGCGGCGGCCGCCGGCTTCGATTTCAACGCGGATGCGCGTGGCGCCGGCGTCGAGGGCGTTCTCGAGGAGTTCCTTGACGACCGATGCGGGGCGGTCGACGACCTCGCCGGCGGCAATCTGGTTGGCGACCTGGTCGGAGAGAACGCGAATACGGCCCATGCTGGGTTCAGGATACGCGGCGTGCGGGTGTGGAGAAGTGGTTCAAATTTGGGCGTGAGGAGGGAGTGGCAGAGCGATTGCGCGCCCTGCAGTGAAGAGCGGGATGCCGTTGCCGAAGGGGGGAGTATGCGGGTTCGCAGAAGGGGCCCGGCGGGCGGCGGCGATGGACGTGGATCGGATTACGAGGATGAGCGGCGTAGGGCAGGAGCAGAATCCTTTATGGACACGCCAGAAGGTGCGCCGCCGGAAGTTCGCCGAGGAGGTGGCGCCGGAGGCGGAGACGGAGGCGGGTGCCGAGGCAGTCGAAGAAGAGAGGCGTGAGGGGATGCTGGATGTAATGGCGTGAGGGATGTCAGTGATGAAGGATGAGAGATCAGTGAAGAGTGATCAGGGATCCGCAGGAGACAGGAGACAGATGTAGGGCTGGGGAGGCTGGCATCTAAGCCGCGCCGGTGATCGCATCGGCGACGCGGGCCGCCTCGAGTGCAGGGCGAATCTCGTGGACGCGAACGATGCTGGCTCCGGCGAGGATGGCGGCGGTGGTGGCGGCCAGCGTGGCATGATCGCGTGCATGGATGGGGACATCGGAGGGCGTTCGCGGTGCGCTGCCGGTTGTTTCGATGGCGGCGAGGATACGCGCGAGGAAGGATTTGCGCGAGAGGCCGGCCAGCAGCGGCTGGCCCAGGCGGAGCAAGTCGTCGAAGTGGGCGAGGAGGGAGTAGTTCTCGTCGCCGACTTTGCCGAAGCCAAAGCCGGGATCGAGGACGATGCGGTCGGGAGCGACGCCGGCGGCAAGAGCGGTGTCGAGCGAGTGAGCAAGGCTGGAACGGACGAGCGGGACCACTTCTTTCGGATCGAGGCGGGGCAGTGTACGCCATTCGCCCGGGCGGCCGCGAGAGTGCATGAGGATGACGCCGCAGTGCAGATCGGCACAGGTGCGGGACATCTCCGGATCCCAGGCGAAGCCGGAGACGTCGTTGACGATTTCGGCTCCGGCGGCGATGGCGGCGCGGGCGGTGGCGGCATGATACGTGTCAACTGAGAGAACGGTCTGCGGCTGCTGATGAAGAATTCCCTGGATGACGGGAACGATGCGTTCCTGTTCTTCCTCGGCGGTGATCGTCTGTGCGCCGGGGCGCGTGGATTCGCCGCCAATATCGATGAGGTCGGCGCCTTCGTCCAGCATGCCGAGTGCGTGTTCGAGGGCCGCTTCCGGCGCAAGGAAGGCACCAGCGTCGGAAAATGAATCCGGAGTGACGTTCAGAACGCCCATGAGAAGCGTGCGCTCGCCCAGAGACAGAGCGCGAGTGCGCAATTGCCAGGTGGTATGGGGGCGGCGGACGAAGGGCATACTGGAAGCCTACAGCGACGGAGAGCCGGAATTCAGGGGTTAGAGTTGAGACTTGGGAGTTGAGAGTGGGAGGTGAGAGTTGAGAGTGGGGAGTTGGCCATGAGGCGATTCGGGAGCTTCCCTGGGACGGTCGTGGTGTTGCTGCTGATGGGGGTTTCAGCGCAGGCGGCTTCGCGGCATAAAGCTGCAAAACACACGGCGCGGCGTGTACCGCTGGCGGAGGCGATCCAGCAGATTCTGGCTAATCCGGAGGTGTCGCGCGCGCACTGGGGCATCTCGGTGGTGACGCTGGAGGGGCGGCCGGTGTATGCGCTGAACGAAGGGCAGTTCTTCGAGCCGGCATCGAATGCCAAGCTGTTCACGACGGCGGCGATCCTGGATCTGCTTCCTGCGGACGCGACCTGGACAACCCATGTGGTGACGTCGGGGACGATCGACACGAGCGGGATTCTGCACGGCGATGTGCGGATGCTGGGAGCGGGCGATCCGACGATGTCGGGGCGGACGTACCCGTGGGACGGGAAAACGGAGCGGCCGAATCCGCCACTGGCGGCGCTGGAAGAGATGGCCGATCAGATTGTCGCGCGCGGCGTGAAGACCATCACGGGCGACGTGGTCGGCGACGATGGGTGGTTCGTATGGGAGCGCTACGGCGGGAGCTGGGCGTGGGACGATCTGCAGTGGGACTACGGGGCGCCGGTGTCGGCGCTGACGGTGAACGACAACGTGGTGTTTCTGAATGTGACGCCGGGGCCGGAGGGCGCGGCGAACGCGACGCCTGCGGCGGGAAGTGAAGGCGATGAGACGGTTTCGCCGATGGTGGTGGAATGGAAGCCGGACGTGCCGTACTACAAGCTGGAAAACTCGCTGACGCTGGCGCCGCCGGGGACGGCGGCGCAGTCGGGGATCGACCGGGTGCCGGGCAGCCTGGCGATCCGGTTGTTTGGGTCGGTGACCGCGAACGGGATGCACGAGGCGCTGGCGGTAGAGGATCCTGCGGAGTTTGCGGCGACGGCCCTGCGGCAGATGCTCCTGGCGCGCGGCGTGACAGTGGAGGGGACGGCGACGGCGTGGCATCGGCTGCCGGTGGATGCGGAAGACTATCGGGCGGAGGTGGATCAGGCAGTGGTGTTGCGGCGGCTGGACCTGAGCACGATGGCTCCGCCGGACACCGGACTGACGGTGCTGGCGACGCATGTGTCGCCGCCGCTGAGCGAAGATGTGACGGTGACGAACAAAGTGAGCCAGAATCTGCACGCAGAGCTGTATCAGCGGTTGCTGGGACGACTCGAAGGACAGGACGGATCGATTGCGCAGGGGGCGCGCGTGGTGCGGCAGTTTCTGATCAACGCGGGGGTCGATCCGGGGGACTTTTTGTTTTACGACGGGTCAGGGTTGTCGGCGGACGACCTGATCACGCCGCGGGCCGCGACCACGCTGCTGGTCTATGCGGCGCGGCAGCCGTGGGGGGAATTGTACCGGTCGACGTTGCCCGTGGGCGGCATCGATGGATCGCTTTCCGGAAGGTTTACGGGACCGCTGAAGGGGCGCGTGTTTGCGAAGACGGGGACATTGTCGGAGGTGAACGCGCTGAGCGGGTATGTGAAGGCGGCAAGCGGGAGGACGCTGGTCTTTTCGGTGCTCTGCAACGATCGACAGCCGGCGGGCGATGCGGCGCGCAACGCGCTGGATCAGATTGTGCGGGAGATTGCGGCGGACAATTAGAGCCGGTAGCCGGTAGCCGGTAGCCGGGAGCAGGGAGCCGGGAGCAGGGAGCCGGGAGCAGGGAGCAGGGAGTTCGACGCGAACCGACGATGAGCGAACTGCGAGGGGAAGACGAGTGAACTGCGAGCGAGGGCCGAGCGAGTGAGAGTTTAGAGTTGAAGGAACGAGGTACGGAATCGGATTCGAGATGGGTAAGAGAACATCGGGGCTGGTATTGGCGATGGCAGCCGTTGTCGTGGCGACGGGCTGCGGACCATCGATTGGACCTTCGAAGCCGGTGAGCGAGCTGACGCCGCAGGAGGCGCGCGGACGCGCCGTGTATCAGCAGTACTGTTCGAGTTGCCACTACGCGAACCAGGCTGGGGATCTGCACGGGCCGAGCCTGTTCGCGTTATACCGAAAGAAGTATCTGCCGAGCGGGGCGCCCGCGAACGATGAGCGTGTGACACCGGTGATTCTGCGTGGGCGGAACATGATGCCGGGCTACGGGAACGATCTGAACGATAAGCAGCTGCAGGACCTGCTGGCGTATCTGCACACGTTATGAGCGACGAGACGAAGAGCCCGCTGCTGCCGGGGATGGCAGCGATTGCCATCTGGATGTTCCTCCTGTCGGTGATCGGGCTGGTCAGCGTGACGATGCACAAGGTGCCGCTTTTGTATGTGGTATTGTGCGCGGCGTTCGCGGCGGCCGGGCAGGGATTGCTGCGAATGCGGCGCTGGGGCTGGGCGATGACGCTGGCGGCGGTGTTCCTGTCGGCGATGTACGGGCTGTGGGTGACGGTGAAACTGCATCAGCTGACGGAGCTGGCTCTGGTGGTGGTGAACATGGTGTTCTTCCTGTATCTGGTGCGGCCGGAAGTGCGGACGCGGCTGCGGTGACGGCACACGATTTCTAATCGTCGCGAAGGTCCTTCGCATATTCATGCAGGGGCATCCCGTAGAAATCCTGAACGCGGCCAGTCGGCGCGTAGCCGTTCTTTCGATAGAAGGCGATGGCGCGTGTGAGAGGCGCGGTGGTGTCGAGAGTGACGCGGCGGCAGTGTTGCGTGCGGAGAAAAGACTCGGCGGCGGCGAGGAGTTTTTGGGCAACGCCCTGTCCCTGGGCCGCGGTACGCACGGCCATGCCGCGGAGATGGCCGTCGTCGCCATGGATGGCCGCGGCGATGGTTCCGAGGATGGAGCCGCCGGGGGCAACCGCGACGAAGAGGGTCATGACGGTGAGGCGCAGCGCGAGGGTTTCCGGCGCAAGGACCGTGTCGGCGAAGGCGCCCGGGGTGTAGGCGGCGCGGTAGGGTTCGAAGGCTTCGCGCAGGCAGGCGAGAAGGTCGGCGGAATCGTCCGGAGTCGCGAGGCGGGTGGTGCAGGGCGCGATCATCGGCAGTCCTGGGAGCGGAATCAGGCGGGAAGTGCGGGGACCTGCTGCATCTGGTCGAGGATGGCCTGAGTGGCGGCGGCCGGATCGGAGGCTTGCGTAATGGGCCGGCCGATGACGAGATAGCTGGCTCCCGCGGCAAGAGCAGCGGCGGGCGTGGCGACACGCTTCTGATCGCCGGTGGCTGCGCCGGCGGGACGAATGCCGGGGATGACGAGATTCGCGCTGGAAAAACGGTGACGCAGAGCGGAGACTTCTTCGGGGCTGGCGACGAAACCGGTGATGCCGGCTTCCGAGGCGGTGTCGGCCAGGCGCAGGACCTGGGTTTCCGGCGAGTGGTCGATGCCGATGGCGGCGAGTTGCAGCTGATCCATGCTGGTGAGAACGGTGACGGCGAGGAGTTGCGGCGGGTGCGGGAGGCACGCGGCTGCTTCGACGGCGGCTTCGAGCATGGCGGGGCCGCCGGCGGCGTGAACGGTGAGGAAGCCGGCGCCGATGGAGGCAGCGGAGCGAACGGCTCCGGCGACAGTGTTAGGGATGTCGTGGAATTTGAGATCGAGAAAGACGGAGAAGCCGCGGCGGCGGAGTTCCTCGACGATGGGCGGACCTTCGGCGGTGTAGAGTTCGAGGCCGACCTTGCACCAATGGCAGAGGCCCTGGAGTCGGTCGGCGAGAGCGAGAGCGGGCGCGGCGCCGGGGAAATCGAGGGCGACGATGAGGCGTGGGTCCATAGAGACAGGGTACAGGGGGCAGGGCACAGGGCACAGAGCGCAGAGCACAGAACGCAGGAAGTGCGGAAACGGGACGGGGGTGGAAGGGAATCCGGAAATGAGACAGGCGCGGCGAAACTCTGGCGATTTCGCCTGAAGTCTTCTTCGCCTGCGCCGATGATCTTTTGTGGTTTTGCGCGCTCTGCTTCTTGCGGTGCGGGGAGGTTGGCGTTTGGGGAGAGAGGGCGCGACAGGCGGCGCGACGCGGTGGATTGCGGCGAATGGGTGGCCGCAGGCGAAGCGTGGATGGTCTTCAGCTGCGATTTCGGCGTGTAAGACATGATCAAAACGACCGCCAGCTACACACTGGCGGTGCGATGAGCGAGGACGATGGAAGGAAGTGGAAACGCGCAAGGACAACACTGCGGTAATCGCTCTGCAAGGTTCAGGGGCGGGGCGTGGACGGAAGGGTGACATGCGTGAGACCTCATAGCGACGAGGTAATTACCCAAAAGAGCAATCCTGTTTGCATTCAAATCCGCTTCTAATGTGACTGAGAACGAGCGCCGAAGACTTAACCGAGGGGACAAACCTGTGAAGTTGACGAATCCAGCGATCGATACACGATTGGACTTTATTCGATCCGGAAACAGACCTGCGAGTTCCAGTGCTCCTGCCGCCGTTGTGAGTGAACCGCCGCAACATCGGATCCTGCGCCCGCTGGTAGAGCGGGAGGAATCATACGCTCGGACGGCGGTACTGGAGGCGGAGGCCCCGGCCGCAGGGGGAGGCGACACACTTGCCGGGCCGGAACAGCGGCCGCGGACGGCGGCGGAACTGGGCATCCGGCAATCGATTGCCGAGGACCTGGCGTTGAAGACGCTGTATCTGGGCGGCACGATGTCAACGCGCGAGATGGCGCGGCAGATGCGGGTCAGCGTGAACGTGGCCGACGAACTGGTGAGCCGGATGCGAACGGCGCAGCTGTGCCAGGTGACAGGGATGACGGCGAACCTGGCGACGGTGGCGCTGACGGATCAGGGGCGGAAGCGCGGCCAGGAGCTGCTGGCGCTAAGCCAGTATGCAGGCGCGGCGCCGGTTTCTCTGGAGAGCTATGTAGCGCAGGTGCGGAAGCAGAGCGTGCGCAACATGGTCGTGCGCAAGGCAGACGTGGAGCGCGCTTTCGGCGATCTGGTGATGGATCCCAAGGTGCTGGGGCAGATCGGCACGGGACTGAACTCGGGGGCATCGATTTTTGTCCATGGTCCAGCAGGCGTGGGCAAGACGGCGATCGCAGAGACCATGTCGAGGGTTCTGGCCGAGGACAATGTGTGGATCCCCTATGCGGTGGAAGTCGATGGGCAGATGATCCTGGTCTACGACCCGATGATCCACAAGCGGGTGGACTCGCCGGAGTTCGACAACTGCGATGACCGCTGGGTGCGCTGCCATCGGCCGTCGGTGCTGGTGGGGGGCGAGCTGACGATCGACATGCTCGATCTACAGTTCAACGCGACGACGAAGTTCTATGCCGGGCCGGTGCAGATGAAGGCGAACAACGGCGTGCTGATCATGGACGATTTCGGACGGCAGCGGGTGCGGCCGGAAGATCTGCTGAACCGGTGGGTCGTGCCGCTGGATCGGGGGATCGATTTTCTGACCATGGCAGGCGGCCGGAAAATCGAGATTCCGTTCGAGATGGTGGTGGTGTTTTCCACCAATCTGAATCCGGCAGATCTGGTGGATGCGGCGTTTCTGCGCCGGATGCAGACCAAGATTCGCGTGGATACAGCGACCGACGAGCAGTTCCGGCAGATCTTCCGGCGGGTTGCGACGCGGCGCGGGCTGAGCGTCGACGAAGGGGCGCTCACCGAACTGATTCGGGCGATCCGGGATGGACTGCGGCAGGAACTGCGTGCGTGCCAGCCGCGCGACCTGGTTAACCAGGTGTGCTGGGCAGCGCAGTACGAGGATCGGAGGCCGTTGCTGGATCGTGCTTCTCTCTTCGGCGCGATGGAAGCCTACTTCCTGGTGCCGAACGCGTAGCTTTCCGGCGGGAGCCGGGAGCTGTTCGGCAGGGGGCGAATAGAATCAGCACAGGGATGCGGCAGGTTTGCGTCATCGCTGTGCTGTTGTCGTTTGCGGGGTCGAGTGGGGGCGCGCCGGCTACGGGCACGGGGCTGCGAGGGGCGGGCTCTGAAAACCGACCGCAACCGCACGGGGTCGCGAACCAGGACCAGCAGGACAACGGGGGACAGGCCCCGACCACGCTGACCGTCGAGTCGAGACTCGTGGAAGTGCCGGTGCTGGTCAAGACGAAGAGCGGGCAGGTTGTCTTCGCGCTGACGGCGAAGGATTTTGCGGTGAGCGACGATGGGGCGCCGCAGACGATCCGCCTGGAAGAGGACACGGATCGGGAACCGCTGGCGCTGGCGGTGGTGGTGGAGACGGGCGGCGCCGGGGCGCGGCATCTGGCCGACTATGAACAACTGGATGCGATCCTCGACGCGCTGGTGGGGAACGTCGAGCATCGGGTGGCGCTGATCGGGTTCGACAGCAAGCCGCATCTGGTGGTGGGGTTCACGCACCAAACGGACGCGGTCTCGGAGCAGCTTTCGCGGCTGAATCCCGGGGACGCGGGAGCGGCGATCCTCGATGGCGTGGCAAAGGCGGTGGAACAGCTCAAGGCGCAGCCGCCGCGCTTCCGGCGCGCGATTCTGCTGCTGAGCGAGACGCGGGATGGGGAGAGCAAAACCACGCTGCACGAGGCGCTGCGCATGGTAAGCGACGCGAACATCACCATCTACAGTTTCGGATTCTCGAGCACCGGAGCCGCAGTGGCCCACGAGGCCTCGAAGTTCAACCGGCCCGACGAGCCGGGACCGGCGCACGGATGCTTCAGCCGGGACGGGACCGATCCGGTGAGCATGGCGGAGTACCAGGGGCACTACAGCAAGCAGGTGCTGGACTGCATCAGCGATCTGGCTCCGCCAGTGCGGCTGGCGACGATGGCGTGGATCGCAGCGGCGGGCGGGCTGCGCAAGAATACGGCGGAGTCGATTGCGGGGCTGACGGGCGGGGAATATTTCCATTTCCATAATGCAAGGGATCTGAAGGCGGGGCTGGCGCGGATTGCCAACGACGTACCGAATTACTACGTGCTGAGTTTTCGGCCGACGGATCCGACGCCGGGACTCCATGCGTTAAGGGTGGAACTGTTCCGGTCGGACGTGACGATGCGGGCGCGGACCGAGTATTGGGTGGACGAGGGCGAACGATAGGTTGTTTGTTCGCCGCAAGTGCGCCGGCGTCGCATTCGTCGGCCCTGACGGACTAGGATCAGAGGAGCGATGCGATCGCACCGGATTTCGTTCACCCTTGCGCTGACCGGGATCAGCAAACTCCTGCTGATGCGCGATCGCGTGGCGGGGTGGGTGCCGCGGCCGATCGAGGCGGGGCGTTCCGGGGAAGCGACGGTGGAGCGGCATCGGATCGCGAGCGGACCAAACTGGCTCGATGCTGTGTGGGTGAAGCCGGTTCGGGAGCCGGTGCGGGCGGTGGTCCTGGTCTGTCACGGGATCGGGGAAACGGTCGAGCACTGGCAGGGGGTGCAGGAACTGCTGGCCGCCAACGGGGCGGCCTCTCTGGTGTTCGACTACTCGGGATACGGGCGAAGCACGGGCCGGATCGAAGCGGCGCAGTGCGAACTGGACACGATTGCGGCGTTTGCTTTTCTTGAGGCTCTGGCGCCGGGAGCGGAGATCGCAGTGCTGGGGTTTTCGCTGGGAAGCGGGATCGCGGCGTCGGTGATGAGTCGGGTGCGGGCAAGCCGCCTGGTGCTGTGCGCGGGATTCACATCATTCCGGGCGGCGGCGCATTCGCTGGGGGTGCCGCGCGGGCTGGGGAATCTGATCCCACCCCTGTGGCACGTGGAGGAATCCCTGCGGGATTGCCGGCTGCCGATCCTGGTGGTGCACGGGGAAAAGGACCGGCTGTTTCCGGTGAAGATGGCGGCGGAGCTGGCGGAGTGCTGCCGGGCGGAGACGATCATCGTGCCCGAGCTGGGACATGCCGAGCCGTATCATCGGCCGCAGACGAAGTATTGGGGCCCGATCATCGAGTGGATCGAAGGCGGCGGAGTGCCGGAAGCCAGAAACCAGGAGCCGAGAGCCGTTTAAGGGAGTGAGGGACAGCGGACCCCAGTCCATAACGGATCGGCGCCGCGAGGGGGGCTGGCTGGGGCCCGGAAAATGGAGGGAAGCGCCGCTTTACTCGCGGGGCGGTTCAAGGCCGGCCGGCATCAACAACTGGGCCAGCTCGTCCTGCGGTCCAATGAGCTCCACCTTGACGGGAGCCAGACCTCGATCGCTGAAGCCGAGGGCGTCGGCGGCTGCCCGGGAGAGGTCGATCACGCGGTTTTCGGGAACCGGACCGCGGTCGTTGACTGTGACAATGACCGACTTATGGTTCTCGAGGTTGGTGACGCGGAGCACTGAGCCCAGGGGCAGAGTACGATGAGCGCAGGTCATCTGACTGGGGTCGAAAGGCTGGCCGCTGGCGGTGGTTCGGCCCTCGAAGTACTTTCCATACCAGGAGGCGACGCCGAGCTGGTACCAGTGATGGTGGCTGACGATGATCTGGGGGTTGAGGTGTTCGGCCGGAGAAGCGGCCCGCGCGCCGGCGACGCCCAAAAGCAGGGCGACAACTGCGCCGGCAAAGGTGATCCAGCGGCGAGGATGTTTCGCGTTATCGGATGGTCGGATAGCGTGCATATTCCTCCTCCGTAATTGTAGGTGTCCGGCACCTGTAAGTCAAACAACAAGAACTATTTAACTCAATGCTGGACTTGCGTACTTCGAGCTTTTGTGGTAGTCGCAAAAGCAGATTTTGACTACCAAAACCGCATGATCTCTTCTTCGGCAAATAGAACGAAAGACTGCACGGAAGAGAAGACCCAAAAGTACGATGACGGAGAGGGACAGCGTGCTGCCCGCGCGATGAATATGGCGACGATTGTCCGCCCCAAAGCCAATGATGTCAAGCAGATGCCAGAGTCGGCAATAACACCCGCAGTACTTACTATCGCGGGTTACGATCCGTCTACGGGAGCGGGAGTGACCGCCGACCTGGAAGTCTTTACGGGTCATGGTGTTTTGGGGATCTCGGCCGTTACAGCGCTAACGGTGCAGGCGCGGAGCGGAGTTCGGCGGGTCGAGCCTGTCAGTCCAGCTTTACTGTTGGAAACACTGGACTTACTGTCGCAGAATCGGGAAATCGCCGGGGTCAAGATCGGGATGCTGGCCACGGCCGAACTGGCGCGGGCGGTGACTAAATTTCTGTTGCGATCCGGGATTCCCCGAAATCGCGTTGTTCTGGATCCGGTGATCCGTTCCAGCTCGGGCGCCGAACTGCTGGATGCGGAAGGAGTTCAGGTCCTTCGGGAGGAACTATTACCGCGGGCAGGGTGGGTTACTCCCAATCTGGAGGAGGCGGCAGCGCTGGCGGGGGAGGACCCGGGGATCGGGTTCGGGATGGTTCCCGAGGTGGCAGCGAGGATCACCCATTTGGGGGGATCGGGGCTGAATGTCGTCGTTACGGGGGGGGATCTGGAGCCGCCGGACGATTTTCTGCGGGAAGCCGGGGGAGGGGAGACGTGGTTTCCGGGGAAGCGGGTGGAGGCGCGATCGGTGCATGGAACGCACGGCACGGGATGCGTCTTTTCGGCCGCGCTTTTGTGCCGTCTGGTTCTGGGGGATGGGCCGCGGGAGGCGGTGCGGGAAGCGAAGGAGGCCGTGGTGCGGAGACTCTTGGGCCAGCCCGCGGCCAGACGCTTGTAACCGGAAGCCCGGCGCCAGCAATCCGGGCGCGGGAGCTCAAAAATATTGAGCATGGGGGCGAGGAAGGCGCGCCGGTTCGTTCTAAGGGAAGGGAGGGATCTGCCATGAAGTTCCTGCCTGGTGCGATTCTGGTGGTTCTGAGCGTTGGCGCGGCTGGGGCGGCGAAAGTGGGAGCGGTGAGCACGGCCGATCAGGTGAAGGTCACGCAGGGGAACAACGCTTTTGCGGTGGATCTGTACGCGCACCTGCGCGGGCAAGCGGGGAACCTGTTCTTCTCACCGGAGAGCATCTCGACAGCGTTTGGCATGGCCTATGCCGGGGCGCGGGGCGAGACGGCGACGCAGATGGCGCAGGTTTTCCATTTCACGCTGCCGCCGGAGCGGCTGCATCCGGCGATGGGCGCGCTGCTGGCGAGCATGAATGCGCCGAACGCGAGCTATCAGTTGCGGGTCGCCGACGCGCTGTGGGCGGAGCAGGACGCGAGGTTCCTGACGAGCTACCTGGATCTGATGCAGAACGACTATGGAGCGGGTTTTCATCGGGTGGACTTCAAAGGGCAGCCGGAGGCGGTGCGGGGAACGATCAATGACTGGGTGGCAAAGGAGACCAACAACCGGATCGAGAACCTGATTGGAGCCGGTGTGTTGACGCCGCTGACGCGGCTGGTACTGACCAACGCGATCTATTTCAAGGGATCGTGGGTGAATCCGTTCCGGGCGGACCAGACCCAGGATGGACCGTTTCACGTGTCGGCGGCGCAGACGGTGCAGGCGCCGTTGATGCATCGCACGGGCGGCGGGTACCGGTATTACGACGGCGGCACGTTCCAGGAACTGGAGATGCCGTACGCGAGCAGCGGCACGGGCGACGAGCTGGCGATGGTGGTTCTTCTGCCAAGGGAGACCGATGGGTTGGCCGCGCTCGAGCAGCAGTTCGCGGCTGGGACGGCGCAGGAGTGGATGGACAGGCTGGCGCCGGCAGAGAGAGTGGTGCTGACGCTGCCGCGCTTTACGATGACGCAGCAGTTCGAGCTGAGCGGCACGCTGGCGGCGATGGGGATGCCGCAGGCATTCAGCGGGGCCGCGGATTTCTCCGGGATGACGGGCAAGCCGGAGTTCCAGATCTCGGCGGCGATTCACAAGGCGTTCATCGATGTGAACGAAGAGGGCACCGAGGCTGCGGCGGCGACGGCCATTGGGATGACGGCGGCGGCGATGCGGATGCCGGCGCCGGCGATCGTCTTCTCTGCGGATCATCCGTTCCTGTTCCTGATTCGCGACGTGAAGACGGGGGCGATTCTCTTCCTGGG
>DATJNE010000200.1:0-4506 GCA_035508305.1 Acidobacteriaceae bacterium
TAGAGCTGCGAGGTCACATAGCGCGGCAGCACGTCGGCAAAGATCTCCTGCGGCGGCTGCTCGTAGATGTAATCCACTTCCGCGGTGCCGAAGTTCTTCGTCTCCTCTTCCAGCTGCTTTTGCGCGGCTTCGGCTTCGTGCGGATACAGGCTGACCCCGGAAGATAACGCCGCTTCCGCAGCGCGTTCGCGCTCTTCCAGCGTCGGCTCCTCGGCCCGCTCCACCTCGTGCATGCTCAGCGACAGGATGGGCAGCACCCGCTCGACGACGACGCGCTGCTGGATCACGGATTTGAATTCGTTGTAGACCAGGTAGGCGGCATCGATCTCCTCGTGCGTGTAGAGCGCGATGATCTCCTCGGCCACGGCGCGGATCGAATCGTAGTGGATCTTCTCCAGAGGAGTCGCGGGGCCTTCCAGCACTTCGATGGCGCTGGCCCGCCGGCGCTCGCGGCGGCGATGCTCTTCTTCGCCGCTTTCCGAAAACTGCGCCGCGGGATAACGGCGCCGGAACAGGTCGCGCCCCTTGCGGCCGATGGCCTCGATGTCGATCTCCTTCTCGGCGTTCTCCGCGACGAAGTTCGCCGCCGCCTTGAAGATGTTCGTGTTGAAGGCCCCGGCAAAGCCCTTGTCGCCGGAAACGACCACCAGCAGGATGCGCTTCTCGGGCCGGGTGAGCAGCAGCGGGTGGCGCACCTCGCCCGTTTCCGGATCGTAAATCTCGGCGCGCCGCTTCAGCGACTCCAGCACGCTGGCCAGCATGGCCGCGTAGGGGCGCGACGACAGCGCGCGTTCCTGCGCGCGGCGCAGCTTGGCCGCCGAAACCATCTTCATGGCTTTGGTGATCTGCCGCGTGTTGCGAACGCTGCGGATGCGGCGCCGTAAATCGAGAACGTTGGCCATGGTTTCGTGTCCGGTTTAGTGCGCGGCCGCCACCGGCTCGGCTTTCGGCTGCGTTTCCTTCTTCTTCTCCCCGGCGCTCAGCGGCTGCACCGAACTCTGCTTCAGCTTCGCATCGCCGTGCTCGGCGACAAAGTTCGCCTTGTACTCCTTCAGCGCGGCATGGATGCGGTTGCGCAGGTCGTCGTCCAGAGCCTTCTTCGTGGCAATGTCCTTCAGGAGCTGCGACTGCGCGGAGTCGAGATAGGGATAGAGCCCGTCTTCGAAAGCGCGAATCTGATCCACGCGCAGGTCGTCGAGATAACCCTGTGTGCCGGAGAAGAGGATGATCACCTGCTGTTCGGCGCGCAGCGGATGAAACTGCGGCTGTTTCAGCAGCTCGGTGAGGCGCGAACCGCGGTTGAGCTGGTTCTGCGTCACCTTGTCGAGATCGCTGCCGAACTGCGCAAACGCGGCCAGCTCGCGGTACTGGGCCAGGTCGAGCTTCAGCGTCGAGCCCACCTGCTTGATGGCCTTGATGGCCGCCGAGAATCCCACGCGCGAAACGGAAAGGCCGACGTTCACCGCCGGACGCACGCCGGAGTTGAACAGATCGGTCTCGAGGAAGATCTGCCCGTCGGTGATCGAGATGACGTTGGTGGGAATGTAGGCCGAGACGTCGCCCGCCTGGGTTTCGATGATGGGCAGCGCGGTCAGCGATCCGCCGCCGTTCTCGTCGCTCAGCTTGGCGGCGCGCTCCAGCAGCCGCGAGTGCAGATAAAAGACGTCGCCCGGATACGCTTCGCGGCCCGGCGGACGGCGCAGCAGCAGCGAGATTTCGCGGTAGGCGATGGCGTGCTTGGAGAGATCGTCGTAGATCACCAGCGCGTGCCGGCCCTTGTCGCGGAAATATTCGCCGATGGCGCAGGCCGCGTACGGCGCGAGGTAAAGCATGGGGGCCGGCTCGGAAGCCGACGCAGCCACGATGATGGTGTGCCCCAGCGCGTCGTATTCCTCCAGCGTCTGCACCACCTGGGCGATCGACGAGCGCTTCTGCCCGATCGCGCAGTAGATGCAGATCAGATCGTTGCTCTTGTTGTTGATGATCGAGTCCAGCGCCACCGCCGTCTTGCCCGTCTGGCGGTCGCCGATGATCAGCTCGCGCTGGCCGCGGCCGATCGGGATCATCGAGTCGATGGCCTTCAGGCCCGTCATCATCGGCTCGCGCACCGGCTGGCGGGCGATCACGCCCGGCGCCAGCCGCTCCACCGGCAGCATGTCGCGGGTCTGGATCGGACCCTTGTCATCGATGGGCTGGCCCAGGGCGTTGACCACGCGCCCGATCATCGCATCGCCCACCGGCACGCTGAGAATCTTGCCCGTGCGCTTCACCTGATCGCCTTCGCGAATCTCGGTATAGTCGCCCAGCAGCACGCTGCCCACCTGGTCTTCTTCGAGGCTCATGGCCAGACCGGCAACGTCGTGCGGGAATTCCAGAAGCTCGCCGGCCATCACCTTGTCCAGCCCATGCAGGCGCGCGATGCCGTCGCCCAGGGTGATCACGGTTCCGACTTCGTCGACGCGCATCTTTGCGTCGTAATTGGCAATCTGCTCCTTCAGGAGCGCTGTGATTTCGTCTGCTTTGATTTGGGCCATGCTCGTGAGTTCCTGATCTTCGATTGAGTCGTTTTCCGCTCCGCCGGTTTCTGAGAATCCTCAGCCGGAGGTCAATTCTTCCCGGAGCCGGTCCAGCCGCCCGCGCACCGATCCGTCGTAGACGGTACTGCCCACCTGCACCACCGCGCCGCCCAGCAGCGCGCTGTCTTCCTCGAACTGCGCCTCCACCGTGCCTCCGGTGAGGCCGGCGATCTGCTTCTCCAGGTCCCGGCGCTCCTGCTCGTCCAGCTTTCGCGCCGAAACCACCTTCGCCTCGAAGATGCCCAGGCGCTGATTGATCTCCCGGCGAAACTCCCCCAGGATGTCGTCCAGCCCCGCGATGCGGTCGTTGCGGATCAGCACCGCGATGAAGTTCCGCGTCGCCTGCGCCATTTTCAGCTTCGCGTTCAGCTTGTCCAGAAACGCAACCCTGTCTTCCACCGAAAAGGACGGATCGAGGAAGAACTCGCGCAAAGCGCGGCTCTCATGCCAGGCCGCGGCAAAATCGGCCAGCTGCCCCCGCACAGCTTTCGCGTCGAGTTTCGCCTCGAAAACCACATCGGCAAAGGCGCGCGCGTATCGGGAAGCAAAGCTGGCCATCTATGCCTGTCCTCCCGGCGTTTTGTTCAGCGACTTCCCGAATTCCTTCACCAGCGCGCGATCCGTGTCGGCGGAGAGCTGAATCCTGCGCATGGCATGATCGATGGCCAGATCGGCGGCAAATTTCTTCAGGTCCCGCTGCGCGGCGGCCTGGGCCGCGCCGATCTCCTGCTCCGCCGAGGCAACGATGCGCTCGCGCTCGGCTTCCAGCGCCGCACGGATGCGCTTTTCGTCCTCGACGGAATCCTGCTCCACCTGGCGGCGGATCGCGTCGATCTCCCCATCGAGACGCAGCAGCCGCGCTTCCACTTCCGCCAGGCGCCGGTTGGCATCCTCTGTAGCGTCCCGCGCCGTCACCAGATCCCTGCGCAGCCGCTCGGAACGTTTCCTGAACACGCTCGGCAGGATTTTCCAGAGAAAGTACGCGATCGCGAAAATCAGAACCCCGGAGTTGAAGTCCTCAAAAATTTCCGCGGCCGTTTCCGTCTTCACATGCGCGTAGCGGGCGATCGCCTGCACCGCGGCAGAATGGCGATACTGCTCGACGGTGGTGTTGGACTCGGTCTCGTCCATGTGCTCGCCGTGACGAGCAGCCGCCGGCTGCGCCGCAGCCGGAGCATTCTGCGCATGGAGCCGCACCGCCGGCACGGCCAGCAACCCGGACAACAGCAATGCGTGAAGGAAACCAGCCGTGGTTTTCACTGCGAACTCTCCGCCGTCGTTGCCGGAAGAACCGCAGCCAGAACCTGGGCGGCCAGCTGGCCGGCCGAAGCCTCGATTTGCTTCCGGGTATCGGCGCTTTGTGCCCCCAGGGCAGCCTGCGCGGCTTCCACCCGCTGCTGCGCCGTCAGCCGGGCGGTGGCCAGGGCACTGTCCCGCTCCGCATTCCACTGCCGCAGGCGCTGTTCGCGGGCCCGGAATATCTCCGCCCGGGCGGCCCGCAGCTTCGCCTCGTATTCCTGGGTCCGCACATCGGCCTGGGCGATGGCCAGACGCGACTTTTCCAGCGCCCCCGAGGTGCGCTCGCGGCGCTCGGCTCTGGCCCGGATCAGGGGTCCGTACAGAATGAAGCGATACGCCAAAACCAACACAATAAACAAGATCAGGGTCGGTATGGCACCGAGCGCAAGATCACCAAGTTGTCGCAGCAGTTCAGCCATGAATGTCCGGCGGTAGCAGTCGGGAAAGACTTGCGAGGCTCAGGTGGAACCCTTGGTTCTAACAGACGCAAAAAATGAGTGTCAACTGACGAAAGGCACTTACTACCGCGCCTGAATTTCCGGTTCCGCCCCGGCGTGGATCACTGCGCTGCATCGCAGCAAAAAATCATCATTTGCCCGCTTGACCTGACCGGGTCACGGAGTAGAATGAG
>DATJNE010000201.1:0-8965 GCA_035508305.1 Acidobacteriaceae bacterium
GGTTTGCTGCTGCAGGGAGAGGAGGACGGCGCTGAGTCCGGCGCAGGTGACGGGGTAGCGCTGGTCGAGCGACTGGTAGACGGCTTCAATCTGCTGCTGCGCCTGGGCGAGAGACGCGCCGTTGCGCAGGCGGGCGATGAGGCCGGAGTTGGCATCGCCATGCGGTTCTTTGGAGAAGTCGATGCCGAGGGGCATCCAGAACTGCATCTGGTCGGTGGGCAGGGCGGCGGTGGTACCGAGCTTCATGGGGAAATTGAAGCCGGGCGGCATGACGCCGAGGATGAGATAGTCCTCGTCGTCAAGGCGCATGGTTTTGCCGGTGATGTGGGGGTCGGCGTGGAAGGCATGGCGCCACAGATCGTCGCTGAGGAGCAGGACGTGGGTGTTGCCGGGGCGATCGTACCCAGGAGGGATCCAGCTGCCGAGCCGGGGAGGAACGCCGAGCATGGGCAGAAGGTTGGCGGAGACGCGGACGCCGTAGAGGGAATCGGCTGCGCCGCTGGTGCGGAAGTTGAGGAGGGAATAGCGATAGGCAGCGACGTCGGCGAAGGCGGGGACGCCGCCTTTGATGTCGGGAAGGTCGCCCAGGGGCGCGCTCCAGCCATTTTGCGCGCCGCTTTTGGGCCAGCGGCTGATGATCTGGACGAGGCGGCCGGGGTCGCGCCAGGGGAGCGGGGCGAGGACGACGTTGCGGACGGTGCTGAAGACGGCGGTGCTGACGGCGAATCCGCAGGCGAGCACGAGAACGACGGCGAGGGTGAAAGTGGGGGCGCGGCGCATGGCGCGCAGGAGGTGGCGCAGATCGGCAACCGCCGGGTCAAAGAAGGGGAAACGAGCGGCTGGGGCCATCATGGGTGCTCCACCAGAAGGAGAATCGCCGCAGGACATGCGACAGCAACAGCAGATATGGAATTATCCACCGTACGCGGCGGGCGGTGAAACCGGGCAACGAACAGAAGCGAAAGGGGAAGGCGCCGGGGAGAGCTCCGGAAAAAGGATGCGTGCGCCCAGCGGTTCGGCGGTACAATCGCAGTTCCCCGGGAAAGGGTTATCCATGTACCTCTCTGCCGCGGAAGCCGTTCTGCCTGCGATCCGGCGCACCCGGACGTTTCTGTTTCGTCCGTTTCGCTTCGGCACGTATTTCAAGCTGTGTCTGGTGGCGCTGCTGACGGAAGGGCTGGGGAGCAATTCCAACTTTTCGCACCACGGCAGGCACGCGCGGGAGACGGGAGCGGTCTTTCCGGAGTCTTTTCATTTCCATCCGCAGTGGATTCCAGTCATCATCGCGGGCGGGCTGGTGATGGCAATGCTGGGCCTGGTCTTCTTCTATCTCATTACCCGGCTGCGCTTCGCTTACTTTCACTGCCTGGTTCACAACACGCGCGAGATCAGTCCAGGCTGGCATCGCTATCGCTCCCAAGCGGGGCGGTTCTTCCTGCTGAACCTGGTGGTGGGGCTGTGCTTTCTTGTGGCGATCGCGGTGATCCTGTTGCCGTTTGCCGGCGGCATCTGGCGGTTCGCGCATGAGGTGCGGGCCGGGATGCATCCGGACGCGGGCGCGATCCTGGCGCTGGTCCTGCCGATGATTCCCATCTTTCTGTTGTTTGTGGTGGCCGTCCTGGTGGGCGACATGATTCTGCGCGACTTCATGCTGCCGCACTACGCTCTGGAAGACGCGGCGCCGGGCCAGGCGTGGGCAGCGGTGTGGGGGCGCATCCGCATGCAGAAGGGGTCGTTCTTTGCCTACGCGCTGCTGCGGATCGTTCTGCCGATCATTGGGGTGATCGTGCTGTTTGCGCTGCTACTGATTCCGGGAATCGTCTTCGTGGCGGTCGTGGCCATGGTGGAAGTCGGCATTCACACCGTGCTGGCCGACGCCGGTGTGGCAAGGATTTTTGTCATGGCGGTCGTCGGGCTGATTTCCTTTGCCATCGCGCTGCTGGTGGGGATCTGCTGCGGCGGCCCGCTCAGTACGGCGATCCGCGAGTATGCGCTGATTTTTTATGGCGGGCGCTATCAGCCGCTGGGGGACATTCTGTTTCCGCCGTCTGCGGTGGCGGTCGCGCCTCCGGCGTAGTCCGGGTTAGCGTACGACGGCATCGAGACGGGGATCGTGCTCGGGAAGCTCGGCGCGTGAGAGCCAGAATCGCTCGACGATGGCGAGGGCTTCTTCGGGATCGCTGGCGACCTGTACGAGATCCCGATTTTCGGGGTAGATGAACCCCTGCTCGACGCCGGAATCGAGGAAGGCGAGGAGGCCATCCCAGAAGGCGGCGACATTCACCAGGATGCAGGGCCTGGAGTGAATCTTCAGCTGCGCCCAGGTGACGATCTCGATGAACTCATCCATGGTGCCGTAGCCGCCGGGCAGCGCGAGAAAGGCGTCGGCGCGGTCCGCCAGCATGGCCTTGCGCTCGTGCATGGTGCGGACCACGTGGAGCTCGGTGAGGCCCTTGTGATCGATCTCGCGCTCGCGGATGACCTCGGGAATGACGCCGATCACTTTGCCGCCGGCGGCAAGGGCCGCATCGGCCACCGCGCCCATGGCACCGACGGTGGCGCCGCCGTAGAGCAGGCCGTAGCCGCGTGCGGCGGCGCGCCGGCCGAGATCCCTGGCCGCTTCGAGATAAATCGGAGAGGCGCCAGCCGCCGAGGCGCAAAAGACACAAACCCACTTCCTGCCGAAATCCGCAGCCATCATGGCTTCGAGTCTATCGCTGTGTCCTGCGGAATTCGTGGGGAGGAAAGGGTTAGATCCGTTGGATGGCGGCACGCCAGGCCAGCGCGCCGCTGACGTGCAAGCGGGTCTCGAATCGCTCCGCTTCAATGGAGACGGTGTTCCATCCGCTGGCGACGCTGAACGCGGCGTGCAGTTCTTCCTGGCGGATGGGGTGAGGGCCGATGACGGAGCCTGATCGCTGAAGCAGAAGAGGTGCAAGGTTCCGCCGTGTTCGGTGACCGAGACAAGACTGGCGATGTAGGCGGGACGCTCGTCGGCATCGAAGGTGTGGAAGAGTCCGCAGTCGAGCACGGTCTGGAATCGGCGGCCCAGACGCCCGAGGCGCAAGGCGTCCGCGGCGGCGAACGCAGGGGGGATTCCGCGATCGGCGGCCTTTTTTCGAGCCAAGGCCTGGGCGGTCTCGGCAACGTCGACGCCCAGAACGACGGGAGCCCGACGCGCATCGTGAGAACCGGGGCCTGAAGCGCTCGACAGGTCTCAGTGCGCCGTTACGTCTCCGGCGATTCGGTCATACTCGGCTGCGCTGATGGCGCCTTTTCGGATCAGATCGTGGGTCGAGGCGTAGGGCCGGTCCGCTTCGATGCGCCGCGCGGTTGCCGCGGTTACGCCCGGCAGCGTTTCCAGTTCTGCCCGGCTGGCGGTGTTCACATTGACGGCGCCCTTGCCGTTGTTGAGTCCGGCCTTCACTCCGTCTTCCACATCCTGGGCTCTGCGTTCGGCGTTGGCGGCGGCAACACGGGCCTCGGCTGCGGCCTGATCGGCGGCCTGCTTTGCGCGTTCCGTCGCTTGCTGGGCCTGTTGCCGGAGCTGCTGGTCCGATTCCGGCCTGCCATGTTGGTTGCATCCGGATGCCGCCAGCAACAGCGCACACGCACCGATCGCGGCCGCCGTCCGAAACATTGTCCTTTTCATTGTGGGTCCCTGCATCGGTCTCCGCCTCGCCTTAGGATGGAAGGCGCGGATTATCAGAGAGTTGCCAGGTAGTAACGGAAGGGGGCGAAAATTTTACTGTTCAACGGGCTCTCAACAGCGCTAACATGCATGTCCGGACGGCCCCTCCTGCCCTCCGAGCCCGGAGTTCCAGGGTTTCCGGACCCGCCCGGCACCAGGAGCCGGCTCAACCGTTTCGTGGCCTGGCCTCTCGGCGGCCTGCGGTTGCAGCCGGTCATACAGATGCGACCAGCCGCAATTGTGAGCCGATGGATCGGCCGCGCACTCGAATCGGAACTCAGTCCCCCGAGGCGCCTATGAGCTCTGTGATGAGCTTCATGCCGGTTGTCTGGATTGTTTGGGCGGCAGTGATTACGTTCCTGCTCGTCCTTTTGGTCTATCGCTCGAATCTTACCCGCTACGAAGAGGATCAGATCTTCCTTGACGAGTGCGCCGATCACCAGAAGAAGGAGCAGGAAGAGCTTCTGGCGAAGGTCAACAAAATTCAGCCTCTGATCCGGATCGTCACGGGCGCGACGTGCGCGCTGACGGTCGGCATCCTGGGCGTGTATGTGTGGGATGCGTTGCAGCATCTGATGTAGCCTCGGTTGCACTCCCGGCGCCTCTGCTGCGCCGCGGTACGGTGCACGACTTACGGCGCGCGGCCGGTCTTCCTACCTGCCGGCCCGCGCCAGGTCCGTGCTTATTCCTTCGTGCCTCTGGCTTGCGGCTGGTGAGGTGTCCGCATCCAGGGGGTCATCCTCCATCCCCGTGGGGAGTCCGTCGATGCTCCGGGCATTCTTGAGGCGGCGGTATTCGATGAGCCCGGACTCGCCTTTTGCCTCAGCCCAGCGGGTGAGTGTCGGGCGCTCGCGCGTATAGGCGAACTCCGGCACGCCATAGCCGCAGGAGGTCTGTACCAGATTCACATCCAGCACGATGATCTGGCGGGCGCCGAGCCGGTCATCGTTGCCGAACCATTTCGCCAGCAGATCGCGGTACTCTTCTGAATTCCGGGGGACGACCCGTCCGTGCCCGTAGAGGCGCAGGATGAGGGGAGCGCCCTCGAAGGCGCAGAACATGAGCGTGAGCCGCCCGTCGGCGAGCAGATGGGCTGCCGTCTCATTTCCGCTGCCGGTAAGATCGAGGTAGACAACCTGGTGGGGACTCAGGATCCGCAGCGAGGCGGCGTCTTTCGGGGAGACATTGACACGGCTCCGGTGGGCTGCCGAGCCGGTAAAGAAGATGTGCTGTTTTTCAATGAAGGCACGATGCTCCGGCTCGATCGCGCTGCACTGCTTCGCCATGTCCGATCTGCTCCCCGATGATTGTTCTGCGTGCGGAGGATGGCCCTGCGCCCGCCTCCCGTTCCGCCTTCGTCAGGCGCCGGACCTGCAGTGCCGGTCGATCGCCGCGTCCAGTTCCGCGTGCTGCGCGATCGCGGCCGTCAGGCGTTCTGCGCTCGCGTAATCCGGATTCAGGAGTTGCAGCGTTTCGTTGACAAAGATGCCGGGGTGCACCACCAGGCTATGGCGCAGCATTTCACGGGGCAGGGTCTGGGCGTGATACTGGCAGACCCCGGATAATGCCGGATGCGTCTGAAAGAACTTCTCCAGCCGCCACTCGTACTCCACCAGCTTCTGAAAATCGGTTTCCTGGCCCATCTCCCAGGTCATGTCGCCGGTGGCCCACAACCCCGTGAATCCGTCCCGCAGGGCTTCGTTGAGGGAGGTTTCGATCAATTGCATCATCTGGCCGGCGTCAAAGCGGCCCTCGACGAGATGGATCCGGTCCGATGTGAGAAGAACGCTTCCCCTGGCCGTCTGCGCGGCGACGTCGATTCCTTCCATCCACAGGCGGGAACGCATGCCCGCGACCATGGCCGGGCTGTTGAGATAGACACAGCGATAATTTTGCCGCAGCTTCTCGCGCATCATTGCGGCGAGGGCCGGCAACCCGCGCGAGGGCGGTCCGTCGTAGATGAGGCACTGATGGCGGGGGATGGTTTCCATCGCGAAGCCAGTATAAGAATTCCCAGCGGTCTCGGCTATTCCACGAAAGGATTTCTGACGGTCTGCCATTGCGGCGGGGCGATCGGCCCATTCGGGTGGATTCAGGGGTGGAGCAGCAGGCGGCGCAGGCGGGCGATGCGGAGGTCTATTCTGTTTCCCATGCGCTCTGACTGGTTTATCGTTCCGGTCCTGCTCTGCCTGATCCCACCCGCCTTCGCTCAGCCCCCCGGAACCACTCCCTACGATGCGGTGGACACGTTCATCGGAACCGCCGGAGGAGGGAACACCTTTCCTGGGGCAACGCTGCCGTTCGGGATGATCCAGTGGAGTCCCGACACGGGCACGGACGGCTGGTACGACTACGGGAAGAGCCGCATCACCGGGTTCTCGCTGACGCATATCAGCGGCGCCGGCTGCCCGCTCTATGGAGACTTTCCTGTGCTGCCCTGGCCGGGCGATCTGACGGTGAGCCCGCATCAGAATCGAGACCTTTATACCGTGGCGTTTTCGCACCGTGGCGAGGCGGCGCATCCTGGCTATTACGCCGTGACACTGGCGAACGGGACCCGGGTTGAGATCACGGTGACGGAGCGCGCCGGGATCGCGCGGTTTACGTTTCCTGCCGGGGTGCCGGCGCGTCTGGTGCTCAACGCCGGCGGCAGCGCGAACTCGGGAATTATCGATGAAAGGCAGACGGTCGCAGCGCGGGCGCAAGCACGGGCCAACGACGGGTTTGCGATTCGACTGGCAGGGAACGATGCGGTGGAGGGTGAGGCTCGCTCGGGGGCGTTCTGCAATTCGCCCACGCGCTACACGGTCTACATGGCCGCGCAGTTCAGCCGACCCTTTGTGCGCACGGCGATGTGGCACGACGATGCGATCGATGCTGCGGCGCGGGAGGAAAAGGCGCGGCACGCCGGAGCGTGGCTGGATTTTGGCGATGAGCGCGCAGTGACGATGAAGGTGGGTCTGTCGTTCGTCAGCGTGGCGAATGCACGAGCGAATCTGGCGGGGGAGATCAAGGCGTGGGACTTCGACGCCGTTCACAGCGCAGCGCAGAGGACCTGGTTGGAAAGCCTTGACCGCTTCCAGATCGAGGGCGGCACGCCCGCACAGCAGACGATCTTCTACACCGGCGTCTACCACATGCTGCTCTCGCCGAATCTGTTCAGCGACAGGAATGGAGAGTACATCGGTTTCGACGACAAGGTTCACCAGATGATGGGTGTGATGGGGGGCAATCGCACTGCAGCCCAGTACGCGAACTTTTCCGACTGGGACATCTATCGCGACGTGATCCAGTTCCATGCGATGCTCGATCCGTGGCACGGCTCCGATGAAGCGCAGTCCCTGGTCAACGACGCTGAGCAGTCGGGATGGCTGCCGCGGTGGCCGGCGGCGAATGACGTCACGTATGTGATGGGCGGCGACTCGCCGACGATCCTGCTGGCCGACGCGTACGCTTTCGGCGCGCGGAACTTCGACACGCACTCCGCGCTGCAGTACATGCTGAAGGCGGCGAACCAGCCGGGCATCGGGCCCCATCATGAATCGGAACGGCCGTTCCTGGCCGAGGAACTGAAGCTGGGCTACGTTCCCGTGGACCACGATTCCATCGACTGCTCGCGCACGCTGGAGTATGCCTCCGACGACTTTGCCATCGCGCAGTTTGCCCGGGGAGTGGGCGATACCGCCAGTGCGGATGCGCTGATGAAGAGGGCAGGGGACTGGCAGAATCTTTTCGATCCCGCGACGAAATGGATCCGCCCGCGCAACAGCGACGACTCCTGGCTGGAGGGCTTCGATCCTGAGCACTCGCTGCCGAAGCGCCCGAATGCGCCGGTCTCCACCGATCAGGACGGCTATGAGGAGGGCAACGCGTGGCAGTACTCCTTCATGATTCCCTTCGACTACCCGCGCCTGATCCGCGACATGGGGGGCAGCGCCGCGGTGGTTCCGCGTCTCGACCGCTTCTTTTCGAAGCTGATCTGCTGGGGCGAGCCGTGCTTCAACATGGCGAATGAGCCGGACTTCGTCGTGCCGTACACCTACGAGTACACGGACGCGCCCTGGAAGACGGACGACGTGGTGACGCGCATTGAGCAGCAGACGTTCTCGACAAAGCCGGACGGCATTCCGGGTAACGACGATCTGGGCGCGACGTCGGGTGTTTATGTGTGGAACGCGCTCGGCCTTTATCCTGGGGTGCCCGGTGTGGGGGGATTCTTCCTGGGCACGCCGATGTTCCGGTCGGCGACGGTGCAGTTTGGCGATGGCCGGACGCTGGCCGTTACGTCCGAGGGCACGGGCCCGTATGTCCGCGCGATCACGCTGAACGGCCAGCCGTGGAAGCAGCTGTGGCTGCCGCTGGACAGGATGGCACCCAACGCGACGACCACGGTGCACTTTGTGCTGCAGGCCAGCGAACCGGCATCGACGGATCTCGAGGCTCCGCCGGTGTTCCGGCCTAAAGAATAGCCTCGCACTTTTAGGGTGCGAGGCTCCTTCAAGTGATGAGGAGTTCCTAGCGGCCACGACCGCCGAAGCCGCCGCCGTGGAATCCGCCGCCTCCCTGGAATCCGCCGAACTCACCTCCGCTGCGGAAGGCGCCGCCGCGGAAGCCACCCGCCGGACCGTGAGGGGCTGCGCCGAGGCCGCCCATGTGGGTGCCGTGGCCATAGTGAAGATGGCCGCCGCCGTAGAAGCCGGGGCCGTACCAGCCACCCCATCCGAGGCCGCCCCAACCACCCCAGCCGAAGGGATAGAAGCCCCATCCGAAGGGGCTATAGAAGGGATAGGGTCCGAGGAAGGTGTAGTCCCACATCCACGGATCCCAGTACCATCCTGGGGCGTACCCGGCCCCGTATTCGCCGGCGAGCTGGTTGTTGGCCTCGGCGAGGTAATCCGAGCGCAGGCTGCTCCAGCGGTAGAGGCCGGACTGTTCGGCCTGGCTGACGTTGAAGCCTGTGGGCTTCAGGTGCGCACCCTCGGCGACATCGAGGACGTGGCCGGACTTCACCAGGGTCCAGTGTCCGTCGCCTTTCGGCACGGCGGCCTCACCGTTGAAGACCATGACGCTGCCGCGGCCGGCATCGAACTCATAGAAGCCGGTTTTGATGAGCTGCACCGGCACCTTGTCGACCACGATGTGGATGTCGTTCTGCCGGAAAAGCTGATCGACCTCGACGGCGGCGCGTCCACGCTCGACGGCGACAGCGGTGTCGGTCAGGCCGGGCGAGACCATCTTTGCCTCGCTGTTCTGTCCGAGCCGGAAGAAGACGCC
>DATJNE010000202.1:0-28183 GCA_035508305.1 Acidobacteriaceae bacterium
CCGGGAGTGCGGACGGCAGCGCTGCAGATAAGCGCACACGCGTTCGTAATACGCTTCGCTGCTGTAAATGCGGCGGAGCACGGAGCGGTAGCCCTCGATGAGGCGGTGCGGGTTCATGCGGGGCCGAAAGTTAAGCTCGCAGCCGGTGTTATTGCCGCCGCCGGCGTGGAGGATGCGGCCCTCGCGCGTGAGACGACGATGGAGCTGGGTGCCGGGAATCGCCTGAAGGAGTCCGACCATGGCGATGGGGATCGCGCTTTTCTGGATGAAGTCGACGAGGCGATCGAAGATGTCCTCGCTGTCGGTATCAAAGCCGAGGATGAATCCGCCCATAACTTCGATGCCCCAGCTTTGGATGATGGCGACGCTGTCCAGCAGATCGCGGCGTGTGTTCTGGTGCTTGTTCGCCGCGGCGAGGCTGGACTCATCGGGGGTTTCGATGCCAAGAAAAACGGAGGCAAAGCCCGCACCCTTCATCGCCTGCAGAAGCCCCGGATCGTCGGAAAGATTCAGGGAGGCTTCGGTGATGAGGCGGAAGGGATAGCCGCGTTCGCGTTGCCACGCCGCGATCGCAGCCAGCAGGTCGCGGACGCGGATTTTGTTGCCGATGAAGTTGTCGTCGACCACGAAGACTGGGCCGCGCCAGCCCAGCGCATAGATCTGCTCGAATTCGGCGAGCACCTGGGCGACGAGCTTGATACGCGGGCGGCGGCCGTAGATCTCGATGATGTCGCAGAACTCGCAGTTGAACGGGCAGCCACGCGAGTACTGCACCGTCATGGTGCTGTAACGGTTCATGCGGATCAGGCTGAAGTCAGGCATCGGGGTACGCTCCAGAGAGGGACGCTCGGCGGCTTCATAGACAGGATGCGCGTGCCCACTTTCGAGATCGCGGACGAGGTCGTCGACGATGGTCTCCGCTTCGCCGATGACGATGTGATCCGCTCCGATGTCTGCGGCCGGCAAACTGGACGTGATGGGGCCTCCGACGACGGTGCGCAGGCCGCGAGCGCGGCAGCGGCGTACCAGCGAGTGCAGATGCTCCTGCTGAACGTGCATGCTGCTGAGCAGGACGATGTCGGCCCAGGCGAGGTCGGAATCCCTGAGGCGCTCGACGTTGGTGTCGATCAGGCGCTTGTCCCAGGTGTCCGGCAGGAGCGCGGCAATGGTCATGAGACCGAGAGGCGGCTGGGCGGCGCGTTTTCCCTGGAAAGAAAGTGCGTAACGGAAGGACCAATAGGTATCGGGGAACCGAGGATAGACAAGCAGAGCGTTCATGAGGTTTCCGGCGAGCGCGATGGAAGGGGGAACCGCGTCCGCTTTCAGTGTGGTCCTCTGCGGCGAGAACGGGCGGGCCGGATACAAAAGAATTACATAGATCGCAAACGAAAGAGAGGCTCGAAAGTAATGTCGAACGGGATTCAACCGCAACCCGGGCGCTGCGAGTTAGAGAGGACTCTTCTCCCGGGCGAAGTGCGGTGGCTGGAACACGATCGTCCGGAACCGGCGAAGCCTGGAGTCAGGCGGCGCCATAATCGCGGCTCGCGTGTGGCGGCCACCACGGCGCACTCTCAACGGCAGAGAACATCGCGATCCTGCTTTCCGCCACGGGACGCGAAATCCCGAGCCTCTTCATCTTTGCAATCAGCGTTGTCCTCTTGACGCCCAGCAGCGCTGCCGCGCCCGATGGGCCGCCAACCACGCAACGCGTCTCGCGCAGGGCTTTTTCGATCACCGCCCGTTCGGAATCGCGCAGCGTTCCGGAGGCCGTCACCGGGCAATCCTGCTGCTGACGGGAGTGCGGCAGAGGGTTGTGGAGGGTCCCGTCATTGGAGAGGATGACAGCCCGCTCCACCATGTTCTGGAGTTCGCGCACATTGCCGGGCCAGGAATACGCCACGAACGCCGTCAGCGTTTCCGGGGGTACACAGTCAATAGGCTTGCCCATGCGGCGTGAGAACAGTGCCACGAAATGGAAGATAAGGTTCGGTATATCCTCAGGTCGTTCCCGCAGGGGCGGCAACGTGATCGGAAAAACATTGAGGCGATAGTAGAGATCGCTGCGGAATGCATTGCGAGCGACCCCTTCCGTCAGATCGCGATGCGTTGCCGCCACGAGGCGGACGTCGATGCGATGAGTCCTTCCGCTGCCCAGCCGTTCGAATTCCTGTTCCTGCAGGACTCTCAGGAGTTTGGGTTGCAAAGCGAGGGGTAAGTCTCCGATTTCATCCAGAAACAACGTTCCGGTATCCGCCATTTCGAAACGCCCGATCTTTTGCGCGATAGCTCCTGTAAATGCCCCCTTCTCGTGGCCGAACAACTCGCTTTCCAGCAAATCGAATGGAATCGCGGCGCAGTTGAGCCGCACGAACGGCCGATTTCGCCGTTGGCTCGTGTTGTGGACGGCGCGGGCAACCAATTCCTTACCCGTACCGGTTTCTCCCAGAATCAGTACCGTGGCGTCGGTGGTTGCGACTTTATCGACATCGGCCAGGACGGATTGCAGGGCAGGGCTGTTGCCGATGATCTCAGGGGTCCTGCGCTGGTCACGATCTTCCTCGAGCCTTGCGGTGCCGTTGACCTTTTCCATTGCTCTGGCTCCTGTCGGGCGAAGGGACCCACCTGTGCGCCACCCGTGAACCGGATCGCGGAGGCCGCACTCGGGCAGTTCGAGTCTGCAACAATCGCGCCTGCCCAACAATCCCAATTCGTCGATGCGATGGACCGGCATTTGGCAAGAGAGTGTGCTCCCACTTTAGGGGGAGCCATAGTCCGGTCGTTGTGGAACCGAGATCTGTCTTCTGCCGAATAAACGCGCGTCGACCGACCATGCACCCGGCCCAATCAGGGCAAGGCTCGCTCCCAGGCTGGCCAGAAGGATCGCCCCCCATGGATCGGACCCTCCCGAAACCAGCACACAAAGTTCGAGGATGGCCACCAGTCCCCCCACCATGGGAGTCCATAAGCCAAGCAGCAGCAGAAGTCCGGCGACCAGGCATGTCCCTTGCAGCAGCAGCGCCGCGGCTCCCGCGGATGCTCTCAGATGAATCAATGCGTACTCAACCAGGGCAGTGCCCGCGACCAGACGCTGCAGGAGCAGCCCCAGGCCAGGGAGGCCGTTGGCGAAGGTGGAGAAAAGACGCTGCACGACTACCCCTTGTCACCCTACAGGACCTGCGCCCAGGGCGAAAGGCCTGAAAGTCGAGCCGGCACGTCCTACTTTTGGGGGGCAGGGAGCTCGATAATTCCTCGTCTCAGCGCGATTGCCACAGCATGGGTGCGATCGTTGGCCTGAAGCTTGGACAGGATGTTCGTCATGTGGCTCTTCACTGTCGCTTCGCCGATTGAGAGTCGATCGGCAATCTGCTTATTGCTGTTGCCGTTTGCAATCAGGCGCAGAACGTCAATTTCACGGGAGGACAGTTCCTCGTCCGTCGCATGGTCGGCAAGCTCCACGGCCACCTCCGGAGGAATCCTCTTTTGTCCGGCGTGGACGGCGCGAATGGTCGTCAGTAGCTCCCGATGCACGTGGCCCTTTAACAGGTAGGCGCGTGCTCCCGCCCGCAGCGCCTTCATCATCTGGATATCGCCCGCGTACGTGGTCAGGACGATAATTCTCGCGTTCGCGAATTCTTTCTGAATCTCGTGGATCGTATCGATGCCGTTCAGACCGGGCATCTGAATGTCCATCAGCGTAACCTGGGGGCGGTGTTTGCGGAACAGTTCAATCGCCTCCTCTCCCGTCGACGCTTCGGCAACGACCTTCATATCGGCTTCCGCGTTCACCAGCGTGGCAATGCCCTCGCGCAACAGAGGATGATCGTCCACCGTCAGGATTCGGATGATTTCAGGCACGCCTGTCACTCCTTCCTCCCTCTCCGGGAATGCCAGAATCGGCGCTTCCCCTGCCTCTCATACGCGATGGCGGCCGGAACGCTGAGTTCCACTTCCGTGCCGGCTCCCGCTTCGCTCCAGAACGTCAAACGCGAACCGATTCGCTGTGCCCGTTCTCGAATGCCCGGCAAACCCCAGTGCCCAGGCCGGCCGCTGCCCTCCAGATCCTGCGAACCAATGCCCTTACCGTCATCCCGGATCCGCAAGCGTAATTGTTGCTCATCGTAAAGGATTTCGGCCTCGATGCCTCGCGCCGCCGCGTGCAGGTAGGCGTTTCGAATCACCTCACGGCCGATCCGATACACTTCGCTCTGCAGTGTCGGGGATAGCCTCTGCGGCTTCCCCTCGACAATCACGCGAAAGTCAGGCCCACCGCCGTTCGCGGCCTGACCACTCGCCAGGTCTCGTGCCGCGGCACTCAGCAGTTCCGCAAGATCTCTTTGTGGCGCCGGCTCAGGACGCAAATCCCGGATGGCATCGCGGCTCTCCGCGATGGCTCGCTCGGTGGCCAGCATCGCCTCGTCCAGGATCTGAATTGCCGCATCCGGCTTTTGCGGAAGCAGGTTGCGAACCGCCTGAAATCGGAACATGAGCCCATGAAAACTCTGCAGCAGAGTATCGTGGAGTTCTCGCGCGATGCGCGTCCGTTCATCGAGCCGTTCGCTGAATCGCGCCCTGATCGCCGCCGTATATTGACGGATGCGCAGCAGGTACAGGGCGTAAGTCAACACGCCCAGAAGCAGAACCGCGGTTACGCGGAACCACAGGGTCTGATACCAGGCGGGCAGAATGACAAAGCGGACCGTGGCCCCCTCGCTGTTCCAGACGCCGCTGTTATTGCAGGCGATCACGCGGAAAAGGTAGTGGCCGGGAGGAATCCCCATATAAAATGCCTGCCGCCGGTTCTCCACATCGTGCCACTCGCGATCGAAGGCTTCGAGCTTATAACGGAAATGCACCTTCTCCGGAGCTACGAAACTCATCGCTGTGTAATCCACTTCAACGTCGTGGGTTTGCGCCGGCAACAAAAGCGTGCCTTGCGCGACGTAGTTCCTGTGGTCGGCGATCACCCCTTCAATGTGTACCGGCGGCGGCCGCCGATTGAGTGGTAAATGGTCGGGATCGATCGTCTGCAGAATCTGATTGTTGACGAACCACAATCGTCCATCCGGGGTCATGGCGGTTTGCGGCTTCAGGGAAGTCAGACCCGGAAACACTCCGTCCCGCGCGTCGAAGAGCTGGAACGCCACTGCGCCGTCGGGGTCCTTCCACCATGCGCTCCATTGTGGCTTTGCGATCCTGATCAGGCCGCATTGGGAGTAAAGCCAGAGCGCATCGTGGTGGTCCACGATGATCCCGAATATTTCGTTGCAGGGAAGGCCATTCCGAGTCGTGAGGTCTTTCCGTACTCCGTCTTCGACGCGAAACGCGCCGTCCAGACTGGATCCCCACACGGTGCCATCCGGCTCCACCAGCAGGTCACGAATCTGGCGTCCGTCGGCTCCGCTCGCCGCGAAAGGAAGCATCCTGCCGTCGCGGTATCGGATCAGATCGCCGTCCACCAGGCCCAGAATCAGTCCGCCCTGCGGATCGCCTGCCAGCGCGTAGGCTGTGGAGATTTGCGGCGTCGTGATTTCGCTCCTCACCTTCTCGTCTTCGATGCGATCCAGATTCGGCCCTGCCCTGACCCAGATGCTGTGCCGATTGTCCTCAGCGATCGCAAAAACGATGCCGAGAGGACTTCCGTCGCCGTGACGAATCGCCTGGAATCGGTGGTGGTCGTAGACCCACAGCCCGTCGTCCAGGCCAACCCAGAGCCGCCCCGCGTGATCTTCCAGCAGCGTGGTGACGTTCAGGCCCGGGAGCCCGTGGCCGGTGCGAATGCTGGTGATCCTGTTGTCGCGCAAAACGTCGAGAGCTTCGAAGTTGCCGATCCACACCGTCCCATCGCGACCCGCGAGCAGCGAAGTCGCTCCTTCTGCGGACAAACCCTCTTTCGTCGTGAAACTCGTGACTGGTAAATCGCGAAAATTGTCGATTCCCTCGGAGGTGGCAACCCAGATCGTCCCCTCCGCGTCCTGGTAGAAGCTCCCCACCCAGTCGCTGGACAGACCGTCAACACTTCCAAAGTGGTCGATTTCCGCGCCGCGGCGAATCCGCCAGATCCCGTGGTGGAGTGTGCCGATCCAGAGCACGTTGTCGCGATCAACGAATAAACTGCCAATATCCGCATCGCTGACCGGGATCTTCGGATAGTCCTGCCGCAACCACTTTCCGTCTTCGAAATGCTGCAGCTGAAAAGAGCTTGCCGGGCGATCGATCGCTGCCCATACCGAACCGTCGGCAGCGGTTGCGATGCTCTTCACCGAGGCGAAGGTCTCGTGATGGGGATGGGCGTGGGCAAAAAAGACCTCCGACGATTGCGCTGTCCACCTGCACAGCTCGTCGTATCCGGCAATCCACAGTTCGCCGTTCAGTCCGCTCTGCAGCCTGGTCGCCAGTGGAAAAGGAATCCCGCTGGCAGTTCCATAACACCGGACTCGATCGTCGCGAATGCCGCACAACGGACCTTGTCCGTCCGTTGCCTGCGTGCGTACGAACCATACGGTGCCAGCCGGATCCTCCACAATGGATTCGATCCGTCCCGTGACCTGGGGATATAGGGTAAGCCTCCCGTCCTTCAGTCGATCGATGCCGTACCCCGTGCCAATCCAGAGGCTGCCGTCCCTGGCGGCGAGCAGCGAGAACACTCTCGGGTCGGAAAGCCGTTCGCCATTTCGAAAATCCCAGGGCGTGAAGTGCACGCCATCAAAGCGCATCAGACCGATATTGGTTCCTGCCCATAAGTAGCCATCGGCGGTCTGGGTGATGACGTCGGGCGTGCCCGCAAAAACGCCTTCCCGCGTTCTCCAGGCTGTGTGCGCGTATTGCGACAGATACTTGCTGGAGTCGACCGCCATCCCCGAGTTTGTGGCCAGCACGAACAACACAAAAGGAGCGAGCCGTCTCCCCAGCTTCCCGCCCCACGACCATGTCGTTTGGCGAGTCGCGGCTCGTATCCATCCAGCGGCGCAGGTTTTGCATGCCATCGGGAACAGGCGGAAACTCGAATTCCAGCGTTTCCCAGTATGCATGGAGGATCACACAGATGGCCAGGCAGATCAGAACTTGAGATCGAGAGTTGTCTGCGGAGGCCGCCTATCGCGCTGCTCCTCTTTCGCCGCCGGAATCCCCGCAGCATAAATCGCGGAGGACGCCCAGCAGCTGCGGAGGGATGCGCTTCCGAAGATTCTGAGCGTCCGCCCCAAATACCGCTCGTTCGATGCGCTCGATCCTCTGGCGGACGGTGAAGAGCTCGAACCTCATCGCCTCATTCTTCATCAGCAGAAGCGCGATCGCTCGCTGAAGGTAATCGATGGAGGGGCTCTTCTCCTGCCATGACAATTCGTCTTCGGGTGCAGTGGGCCCGCACGTATCTTCTTGCATAGTCACTGCCGTCTCTCCTCGCTCGATTCGATGATCGTCTCCTGCCGGTGCGCGGTTGCGGTCGACCCTGCCAGCCTGGTTTCCCTGCCGCTGCAGGGAACGCGATGTCAGCATTCTGCAACGCAGCCATGAGTCCTCTTTCTGCTGTTGAAGAAGCACGAATGAGACCACAATCCATCGCGGAGAATGCGTTGGGTGCTGCATTCCCCTGTTGATAACAGCTTCCCGCACCGAAGGGGCGCCTCCGTGACACAGCACGGGTGTCAATATCTGAACGCCGCGACGAAGCTACGACATTCGATCGCGACGGCCTCCGCCGCGGACATCCCCTGGCCTCTGATTGCGCTGGCTTTTCCGGAATGTCCCAGGGCAGAGCGGGGCTCCGGCGCTGGTCCCCTGCGTGCACACGAACGTTCCGGTGAGGGGTGAAGTCCGGAGGAGTCGCTTCGGTGGACAGGCGGGGAAGACGGCGAATCGTCCTGACGGGGGGCGTCGGGCCGGCAGCATCGCTTTTGCCGGTCGCGCTCCCACGAACGCCTTCACCGGCCCCTTGTTCCTGCACTCGCCCCCGGCGGCACAGGATCCATCAATGCGGTGAATTGCTCGCCATGAGGACGATGACGGTACACGATTCGACGTTGGTTGAACACATCAGGGCCGGAGACGAAGTGGCTCTGGCGACCCTCTACGATCGCTACTCCGGGATGCTATATGCCATGCTGCTGCGCATTCTGAACGACGCGGGCACGGCCGAGGAAGTGCTGCAGGACTTGTTTCTGGAGGTCTGGCGCGCCGCGGGCCGTTTTGACGCGACGCGCGGAACGCTCGCGGCATGGTTGCGGGTGATGGGCCGCAGTCGCGCGCTCTCCCGGCTCCGGGTGAGGAGGCGTCGCGAAGTCCTGGAAGACACCGAGCCGTTTTTCTTCGAGACAATGCTTTCGTCGCAGGATCTCGAGGATGAAATCGTCTGGATGCAGCTGGGCCAGAAGCTGCGCGAGGCCCTCGCAACCCTGCCTGTGAAGCAAAGGGAAGCAGTCGAACTGGCTTACTTTGAGGGGATGACCCAGACAGAGATCGCGGCGCGCACCGGCAGTCCCCTCGGAACCGTGAAGTCCAGAGTCAGGGATGCACTGCAGACGCTGAAGGGGTTGTTTGACGGCAACTCGGTGTTAGAGTGCCGGCCCCGTTGTGGCTCGGCTCCTCTGCATCCTTAGAAGAGACACTGTCCCAGCCGCCACCACGCCCGGGATGGCCCGTTTTATGCGACGGGGAGCGACCGCGGCTCAGCCCATCGCCAGCCTGGCCCGCACCCGCCGCCGCCGTTGGTTCCGGCGCCCCGTCACACGGGCCGGGGTGCTTCGATCCAGATTTCTCAGCTGTTCGCGAGCACGGGCGGCGCGCGTCTTGACGGCGCTCTCCGTTAAGCCAAGAGCTTCCGCGGCTTCGCGAGTGCTCAGTCCCTCAACGCCGCGCAGTCGAATGACCTCGCGCAGATTGGGCGCCAGATGGGCAGACAACTGGCTCAGCCGCAGTTCAAGCTCGCGGCGGCTGACCTGGTCTTCCGGATCGGGTCTCACGTCGGCAAGGATTTCTGAAAAACGAAGGTTCTCCTGGTTGTGATCCTCGCTCTCGATGGAAATATGCGGAGGGCGAGGATGCTTCCGCGCGACCATCCTTGCCGAATTCATCACGATGACCGTGAGCCACGTCGACATCTTCGCCTCGCCCTTGAACTTGCCAAGGTTCTTCCAGGCAGAGAGAAATGCATCCTGAACGGCGTCCTCGGCATCCGCAAGGTTGTCCAGCCGCCGGAGCGCGATCCGGCGAAAGTAGGGGTTGCGCTCCGAGATGAGGGTCGTCATCTCCTCGAGCGCATCAGGACGCACGGCCTCCCACGCTTCCTGCGCCCTGGGCAACTCTGCTGCGATGGTTCCCATACACAACTCCTCGGCGGTGAAGTGAACGAGACATCCTGCCGGGTACTCCGCCCGGAGCGCTCGTTGCTCCGCTTTGGAAAGCATTTCGGATACCACGACGCCGGCAGCCTGAACGGACTGACGTGCAAGGATCTTCCGTGGCGGTCCCACAGTTGCCGACGTCGCTCTTTCGACGGGCTGTCGTTCGCCTGTCGAGCGGGTGACACGTGCAGGATCAGGTCAGCTGTGCGGGAAGAAAGAAGCTGCCGCCCCGGCGCCGGTACGACGCTGCTGTTAACGGGCTTATAATCCTATTACGGTTGGCCCGGCTCGGCAGGATCCAAACCCCCGGTCAGAACCCTGCGAATCAGCACTCGCGACACCCGCGGAGAAACGATGATGACCGTCTCAACGAGTTGCATCGCGCTGGGAATCACCGAGGACCAGGTGGCTCTCGGCAGCCATCTCATCCATTTTTGGCAGAACGACGAAGAGTTTGAGCGCGGTGTCCGGTTTCTCGATCTGGGACTCGAAGACAAGTCACAGTTTTGTGTCCTGTTTGGTCATGATGAAGCGAACCAAAGAGTTTTGGAGATTCTGCGAGAGAAATACAGCGAACTCGACGACCCGATTCGCCAGGGAAGGCTCACCGTTCTGCGCCGTGAATCGCCGGCCGCCCGGACTCTGGATACTGTTGCCGCCGCGTTCGAGTCAGCGATGCAGAACGGAGCCTCCGTCATTCGCTATCTCGGCAATCTCGGCATCGGGCAGGCCGCCCTGCCGGGTAAAGGCGCCGATGAAGTTGTTGAGGTGGAAAGAGGCGTGACCCGCCTGGCGGAACGATATCCGTGCGTCATCGTCTGCATGTACGACATCAATACCGTCTCGGGACGGCTGGTGCTGCAGGCCGGCTTTGGAACCCATCCGCTGGCTGTTTGCGGGCATACGCTGCAACAGAACTCCTGGTTCACCCCGGAGGAAGATGCCGCGCAGGTCTCGCCGGCCGCCTGATGCCAACCTCGGCGGATCATGGTCTCCAGCCCCCAGGACGCGCGCCCGAAAAATGATCCGCTGGACCTGCGGACCGTAATCGAGACCATCCCCGCCCTGGTCGTTTGCACCACTGCCGAGGGGTCTGCTGAATTCGCCAATCGTGCCTGGCTGGAATTCACAGGATCCTCTCTGCGGGAGGTGGACGGTTCCGGCTGGAGAAATGCCATCCATCCGGAGGACGTTGACAGAGTTGTCGACAGCTCAGGTGTAACCCTCGCACCCAGCCGCGCGTCGGACACAGAAGCCCGGCTGCGATCTGCCGACGGCCAGTACCGCTGGTTCCTCATTCGCAAAGCCCATGCCGTGTCCAGGAACCCGGGCGGCGTTCCCTCGCTGCGCACGCTGATCGCCTGCGAGGACGTCGACGACCGAAAGCGAACCCAGGATAAGCTCCGGGAAAGCGAGGAACGATATCGCCTGGTGGTCGAAGCCGCTGCCGACGCAGTAATCTGCACGGGCGAGGCTGGCATCATTCAGTTTGCCAACCCGGCTGCCTATCGCATCTTTGGATACGCGCCAGGCAGTCTGGTGGATGAGCCTCTGACCGTTCTCATGCCCCAATCCCTGCGCGGGCGGCACGCATCGGGATTCTCAGGTTATCTGACGACCAGGCGCAGACATCTGAACTGGCGCGGTACGGAAATGACCGGCCTGCGCAGCAACGGTGAAGAGTTCCCCCTGGAAATCTCATTTGGAGAGATCGCGCACGAGAGAGGGATAACGCTGATCGGGTTCATTCGCGATATCAGCGACAAGAAGCGCGCGGAAGAGGAGCGCGAGAGGTTGCGGCGGGTGCAGGCGGACCTTGCCCGGATCAGCCGGGTCAGCACCATGGGAGAACTCACCGCCACCCTGGCGCATGAGATCAGGCAGCCCATCGCCGCTGCAGTGACCAATGCCAGAACCTGCATGCGCTGGCTGGAACGCGATCGTCCGGAACCCGACGAAGCCCGGGAAGCAGCCTCGCGGCTCATCAGAGACCTGACGCGCGCCTCCGAGGTCATCCACCGAATCGGCGCTTTGTTCAAGCGCAACGACCTGCGGCGCGAACCCGTCGACGTGAATGCTCTCATTCGGGAGATGATCGATCTGCTGGAGAGAGAGGCGACGCGGTACTCCGTTGCGGTTCGCAGCGATCTCGATGCCGGTTTGCCGGAGATTATGGCCGATCGCATTGCCCTCCAGCAGGTGCTCCTCAACCTGCTGCTTAACGGAATCGAAGCGATGAAACATTCCGGCGGCGGCGAACTGACGATTCAGTCGCGTCACGACGAGGCGTCGAATCTGGTGATTTCTGTTTCCGACACCGGCGTAGGTCTGCAATCCGCCGATACCGAGCAGATTTTCAACGCCTTCTACACGACCAAACCCGAGGGCACAGGTATGGGACTCACTGTGAGCCGTTCCATTGTTGAAGCCCATGGCGGGCGCCTTTGGGCGGTCGCCAACAACGGGCCGGGGGCGACTTTTCACTTCGCCCTGCCGGCCTGGACCGCCGCCCCGCAACCAGCCTGAACCCGCCGGGGCTCAGAATCACCGGCTGGGGCGCAGAGTTACTGTGTCCAGGAACGTGTGCCGGAATCCTCCTCTGGGGCGCTCATGTCCTCGCGCGTATTGGGCCGTGCAATTCCCAGCTTCTTCATCTTGGCGATCAGCGTGGTTCGTTTCAGTCCCAGACGGGCAGCGGCGCCGCTCGGCCCTCCGATCACCCAGCCGGTGCGATGCAGCGCCTGCAGGATGAGGGCGCGCTGACTGTCCCGCAGCGTTGCACGAGGCTGCACCGCCGCCAGGCTCGTCTTGTGCACCGGAGGGATGGGGTTCATCAGAATGCCATCGCTCGACAGGATCACCGCTCGTTCGGCAAGATTCTGCAGCTCCCGCACGTTGCCGGGCCAGGAATGCGCGATGAAAGCCTCCAGCGTCGCGTCAGGCACCTCTTGAATCTCCTTTCCCATCCTCCGGGAAAAGAGGCTCACGAAATGAGCAACCAGCAGCGGAATATCCTCGCGGCGCTCCCGCAGCGGAGGCAGATGGAGCGGAAATACGTTCAGGCGGTAGTAAAGGTCGCTCCGGAACTCCTGGCGTCGCACCATCTCGGCCAGATTTCTGTGCGTCGCAGCTACCAGACGAACGTTGATGCGATGCGTCTGCCCGCTACCCAGACGCTCGAATTCCTGCTCCTGGAGCACCCGCAGCAGCTTCGGCTGCAGAGCCAGGTGGATGTCTCCGATTTCGTCGAGGAAGAGCGTGCCGCCATCCGCCATCTCGAATCGCCCGATCTTCTGAGCGATCGCTCCCGTGAACGCCCCCCTCTCATGGCCGAACAATTCGCTTTCCAGAAGGTCGAACGGGATGGTCGCGCAATTCAGGCGAATGAAGGGACCACCCTGCCGGCGGCTCGTGTTGTGAATCGCCCGCGCGATGAGTTCCTTGCCGGTCCCGGTTTCTCCCAGCACGAGCACCGTGGAGTCCGTGGGCGCCACACGTTCCACCTCCAGCAACACCGACTCCAGCGCCGGGCTCCGGCCAATGATCTCTTCAAATCGATGCCGCGTGCGACGTCCGTCGCCGCGGACACTTTCCGTGTCCTCTTCCATCGAAGATCCCTTTCTCCGGCCGCGTTGATTCGGAAAAGTTCAGTTGTCCAGCGCCGCTCGAACGCCTCTGAGCAGCGTCTCGTCGTCGAAGGGCTTGTTGAGAAACAGGGCGGCGCCTGCCTGCAGAGCCCGGCTCCGCACCGCGTCATCGCCGTGCGCCGTGATGAACAGGATCGGAACCTTCGGATTGCGCGTGACGAGCCGCGCCTGCAGGTCGAGCCCGGAGATTCCCGGTAAACGGACATCGGCGATCAGGCAGGCCGCCCCTTCGGCTTCGCCCGAGTCCAGAAATTCCTCCGCGCTGGCGAAAGCGAGCCCCCGCAATCCAACGACCTTCAGCAAACCCTGCAACGCGTTCCGCATCGACTCATCGTCTTCGACGATGGCAACAACTTTTGGCCTTTCCCCCGCCATGCTCTTCACACTAAGGCGACGATCCCGCGCTCGCAATTATGCCTTTGTATAGAAATCGATATCCGTTGGTATAGGCGAGCAGGGGGACTTGCCGCTCCCTCGCCGGTCAACGGCCGCTTGCGCGCAGTCTTTCTGCCATCCTCACCAGCTCAGCCAGTGACCCGGCCTCCATTTTGTGCATCACCTGGGCGCGATGGACCTTGATTGTGATCTCGCTGGTCCCCAGTTCCGAAGCGATCTGCTTATTCAGCATTCCCGAGACAACGTGCCTCATCACCTCCCGCTCGCGCGGCGTGAGCCGTTCCTGCCGTCTGCGCAGCGAGATCAGTTCTGCCTGGGTCCTGCGCATGGCCGAGTCCTGCGCCAAAGCCTGCTCCACCGCGTTCAGAAGCTCCTGGTGATCGAACGGCTTGGTCAGGAATTCCAGTGCCCCCGACTTCATGGCTCGGACGCTCATCGGAACGTTGCCGTAGCCGGTGATGAAGATGATCGGAATCTGAATCCCCGCGTTGCCCAGCTGCTTCTGGAAGTCGAGGCCGTTCATTCCCGGCAGGCTGATATCGAGGATCAAACAGCTGGGGACGTCGGTGCGATTGGCCCGCAAAAACTCTTCGGCCGTCCCATAGCTTTCAGACTGGATCCCCGCCGACTTTAACAGGCCCTCGATTGCCGCCCGCATGCCGGCATCGTCGTCGACGATATAGACCCTGCGGGTATTCGCGACCGCCATCGATCATCCTTGCGTGTGTCGACCCGCCGCGCAGATGCCGCCACACGGTCAACTTCGCGAGAGTTTCCAACCTGCCGTACCGGAAATCATAACGCAGCATCCTCGCCCTCCTCCCCCCGCAGAATCCTTTGCCCGGTGGCCACCCCGCGCGCCTTTCCTGGACGAGCTTCGTCCTCCGGTGTCGCAGTTTTGACGAATCGTCACCCCGTTGACTCAACGACGAACGCCGGAACGGCAGCCCGGGTAAGGAGAATCAGAGCTTTCATCGCATCCTGAAAGCTGGCAGGCCGCGTGCATCTCGCAGTCAGCAGGCTCCGATACGCCATTGGCCGCAGAAGGAGAACGCATGAAGAAACTGCAGGGAAAAGTAGCCGTCATAACCGGAGCCTCGAAGGGCATCGGAGCTTCGATCTCGGAACACCTGGCTGCGGAAGGTGCCTCCGTCGTGGTCAACTATGCGGCCAGCCAGTCCGGCGCGCAGGCCGTTGCCGATCGGATCGCCGCAAAAGGCGGCAACGCAATCACCATCCAGGCCGACGTGTCGCAGCCCGCTGACATCGAGCGTTTGTTTGCCCGGACCAGGGACTGCTACGGCACCCTCGACATTCTCGTGAATAACGCGGGCATCTTCCAGTTCGCTCCCCTCGATGCCGCGACCCCGGACCATATTCGCCGGCAGTTCGAGCTGAACGTGATCGGCTTGCTTCTCACCACCCAGGCAGCCGTCCGGCTGATGGGCTCGGAAGGAGGGTCGATCGTCAACATAGGCTCCATTGTCGGTTCCATGCCGGCGCCGAATGCGTCGGCCTACAGTGCAACAAAAGCTGCGGTCGACGCGATTACCATTTCGCTCTCCCAGGAACTCGGACCCCGGAAGATCCGCGTCAATTCTCTCGACCCGGGCATGGTCGAAACTGAAGGCCTGCGCGCCGCTGGCCTCGATCGAGGCGAATTTCGCGAACACCAGGACCGCAATACTCCCCTTGGCCGAATTGCACAGCCGGAAGATATCGCCCTCGCCGCGACGTTTCTGGCCAGCGATGACGCGCGCTGGATCACGGGTCAGATCATCGTCGCGGCCGGCGGCATGAGGACGTAAGATTGCGCCCCGATCGTCGGAAAGGCTGAACGAGAGGTTGGATGGAGACTTTGTCTGCGATCTCGCACCGCGACGGCGCCCTCGCCTATTTTCTGCTCCGTGCAACCCTTGGTGTGAATCTCTGCATGCACGGGATCAGCCGGCTTCTCGCTGGACCGGCATCTTTCGCGCATTCCCTGGTGGCTCTCTTTGAAAGAACTCCCCTGCCCGGCTGGTTAGTGCTGGCGTTCGGGTTCACGCTTCCCTGGATTGAAGCCGTTCTCGGTTTGCTGCTCCTCTCTGGCCTGCGAACCCGTCTCGCCCTGATCGCCGGCTCCGTGCTCCTCGTCGTCCTCACCTTCGGTTCTGCTCTTCGACAGGACTGGCAGACCGTGGGCCTGCAACTCATCTACTCCTCTGTTAACAGTGCCCTCCTGGCGTTTCGAAGCAGGAATATCTATGCTCTCGACCGGTTCCTGGCTTGACACGGGGAAGAGTCGCGCCTGTGACGGCCCCCGGCGCTCTCTATGGGGAGACAGACGTGTCGCGTCACTGTCATGACCACATATCGCCACTGTTGAGCTTCCGTCACCCTTGCGTCCGGGGAAAAAGGGGTTCAGCGCGCCTCCCGCAACAGTCCTGCGGGAAGCAAAGTGCATGAGCACTCGGTGCGCCGGGCGGTTGACTCTGGCCATTCGCTTGCACACATCGTTCACGATTTCCGGTTGGCACGTCGCGCACGCAATCACATCACCGAAGCCCAGGAGAATTTGAAGATGAGTCGCATTTCCGCAGCCCCTGCTACCACCACCGCCGGCAAAGGGTCGGAGCCACAGTCCGGCCTGCCTGTGACCTCGATCCAGAGGGTCGAGGCCGATGACGTCCAGGTTTTCTACCGCTCTGCCGGCGACGTGGCGGCACCCGTGGTCCTCCTCCTGCACGGCTTCCCGTCGTCGTCCTTCATGTTTCGGGATCTGATTCCGCGCCTTGCCGACCGGTACCGCGTGATCGTACCCGATCTGCCCGGGTTCGGATTCACCGAAGTTCCCGTGTGGCGCAATTACACCTACACCTTCGACGCCCTGGCCGGTACGATCGAGGCGTTTACCGAAGAGCTCGGCCTCCGGCGCTATGCAGTCTACGTCTTCGACTACGGTGCCCCAACCGGGTTCCGTTTGGCAGCGCGCCATCCCGATCGCGTCACCGCGATCGTTTCGCAGAACGGCAACGCTTACGAAGAAGGGCTGGGCGATGCCTGGGCCCCTATCCGGCAGTACTGGGCGCAGCCCACGCCGGAAAACCGGGAAGTCATTCGCAAGGCCATCCTGAACCTCGAAGGAACCCGGTGGCAGTATACGCACGGTGTCGCGAACCCGGACATGGTCGCGCCCGAGTCGTGGACCCTCGATGCGGCCCTCCTCGAGCGCCCCGGCAACAAAGACATCCAGCTCGATCTGTTTCTGGACTATGCGTCGAATGTGAAGCTCTATCCCACCTTCCAGGAATACTTCCGGCGGTCCAAACCCCCGCTTCTCGCGATCTGGGGAAAGAACGATCCCTTTTTCATCCCCGCCGGAGCGGAAGCATTTCGCAGGGACATTCCCGGCGCGGAGGTGCGGTTCCTTGATACCGGCCACTTCGCCCTTGAGACGCACGCTGCGGAAATCGCCCAGGCCATGAAGGACTTCCTCGCGGCGAACGTCACTCCCGCTTCGCCGGAGAAGGCAGCCGTGCGATGAAATCGCCCTCCCCGGCGCAAACCGTGGTGCTGGTTCATGGCGCGTGGGCCGACGGATCGTGCTGGGCCAACGTGATTTTGCCGCTGCGTCACAGGGGGTTGAAGGTCACCTCAGCTCCCATTCCTCTTACCTCCCTCACCGATGACGCGGCCGCTCTTCGCCGCGTCATCGAGAGGACCAGCGGACCGGTCACACTCGCGGCACACGCTTATGCGGGCGCGGTCATCGCCGCTGTCCCGCACGAGCGAGTGAAATCGCTGGTGTACGTTGCCGCTCTGGCGCCCGATGAAGGGGAGACGGTGGCCGACGTCTTCTACCGTGCCGCGCCGCATCCGGAGGCCCCGCATCTCCAGCCCGATCCGGAAGGGTGGATCTGGATGCCGGAAGAGCATTTCGGCCGCGCGGTGGCGCACAGGGCCTCGCCCGACCAGCTTGCCGTCATGAACGCGATTCAGCGTCCCATCTCGGTGCGATGCATCCAGGAGAAAGCTCCCCTCCCCGCATGGAAGACAACCCCATCGTGGTATCTGATCGCGCAGGATGATCGCATGATTCACCCCGAGACCCAGGCCTTCATGGCCCACCGGATGCAGGCCACCACCAGAGCGCATGCCGTCGACCACTCCCCGATGTATTCCGCTCCTGAGCTGGTCACCGGCATGATCGCGGAAGCCGCGGCGGCTGCCGTTCCCGAATAGATTGAGGTCTCCGATGAAGAATGGCAGAGTCGCTGTCGTCACCGGTGCGAGCCAGGGAATCGGCCGTGCGACGGCGCTGCGCCTGGCGCGCGACTTTTCCGCCGTTGTCCTTGCCGCGCGAAGTGAAGAGGAACTCGACAAAACCGCGGCTGGGGTTGCCTGGGCCGGCGCCGAACCGCTTGTCTGCGCCGTGGACCTGCGCGAGCCTCAGTCGGCGGCCGTTCTCGTCGCCAGAACCCTTGATCGCCTCGGGCGCATCGATGCCCTCCTGAATATCGCCGGTGCCGTCCCGCAAATCGACCTCTTCGAGATGACCGACGCGCAGTGGGAGGATGGTCTTGCCCTCAAGCTCCACGGTGCGCGCCGCCTGACCGTCCACGCCTGGGATGCATTGAAAGCTTCGCGCGGCTCCGTCGTCCTGATCTCCGGAAGCGCTGCTCTGGACCCCAAGCCGGGCTTTGCCGCCGTTGCCGCCGTCAACGCTGCCATCCTGGCCCTGGCCAAAGCCTTCGCCGAGCAGGGGATCCAGGACGGCGTGCAGGTCAACAGTGTCGTGCCTGGCGCGGTCATGACCGGACGTCGCCGCTCGTTCATGGAACACTGGGCTCCGCAGCACGGATTGAGTGTGGAAGATGCGATGAGGCAGTTTCCCGAGAAGGCCGGCATTGCGCGCTACGGCGAGCCGGAAGAGATCGCCGGACTGATGGCGTACCTCGTTTCCCCGGAGGCCCATTGGCTGACCGGCGCCTCGATCAGAATGGACGGCGGCGAAGTCAAAGGAATCTAGCGCGGCGCGATTGCGCAATAGGAAGCGGGGCGCCGATCGGTGACAATAGATGCGTGGAGGTGGCCGATGCCGCCAAGCGCAGATCGGTCGGAGCAGGACCGGCTCAAGCTGGAAGCCGCCCAGCGGGCCTTGCAGTTCGTGGAGCCCGGTATGGCGGTCGGCCTGGGATCGGGATCCACAGCCACCGTTTGGATCCGTTTGCTGGGCGAGCGCGTCCGCGATCACGGCCTGAAGATTCGTGCCGTCGCCAGTTCTCAGGACAGCGAGCATCTGGGACGCAGTTTTGGCATTCCGATTGTGACCTTCGATCAGTGCAGCCGCCTCGACCTGACCGTGGATGGAGCCGACGAGATCGCTCCGGGGCTGGCGCTCATCAAAGGCGGCGGAGGCAAGCTCCTCCGCGAAAAAATCGTCGCCAGTGCGACCGAGCGATTCGTCGTGGTCGCCGATGAATCGAAGATCGTCGAGAAACTCGGCAAAGGGCCGCTTCCCGTCGAAGTCATTCCCATGGCCGCGCCTCTCGTGCGCCGCTCCCTGCTGCAACTCGGCTTTGAAGTCGTCGAGCGCCGCAACAGCGATGGATCTCCCTACGTGACCGACGAAGGCAATCTTCTTCTCGATTGTTCGGGGATCGTCATTGACGACCCCGAGAAGCTGGCCGCCACCCTCGACGACACCGTTGGTGTCGTCGAGCACGGCCTCTTCCTCAACTTTGCCCGTCTTGCCATCGTCGCGACAGAAAACGGCATCGTCGAGAGAACCGCATAAGAGCTTTGCTGTTCCCGGACTCCTCTAAAAAGTGCAGGCTGATCTGTCCCGTTACCGTCCGCAGCGTCACATAGTGCGTGCCGCTGAACGTCGAGAGGAAGTTATAAAGGGCGTATTTATTCGTGACGTTCACCGCCGTGATCTGTGCGCCCCACTTATAGCGGTCGCGGTGGAACAGGGTGTCGTCTCCCAGCGCCATGTCGATCAGGCCCCGCGCCTGGATGCGCGGCGGGTTGTGGTTGTTGTTGCCTGTGTCCGGCGCCGGAATGCTGACCAGCGTCGACGTATACTGCGAGGCCAGGCAGGCGGCCGGCAGCGGATGACCGATCGTCGCGGGTACCCCGTTGCAGGCCAGTCCCGCCTCGTACTCCTCGTCCGCGTCCAGGCTGCTCAGATCCACAGCCGGCTGCCCATTCAGCATCGTCGACTTGCTTCCGCAGGCGCTGTTGGGATCGTTGCTGAGGGGGTTGCAGCAGGGAACTGAACCGGCGACTTCGCCCGAATCGAACCGCCAGTTCACGCTGTACCAGGGATAGAAAAAATGCGCCCGCCGCAGCAGCGAACGCATGCACGACCTCCTCTGGAGTAAGAAACCTCAGGTCCCCAAGTTGCAAACGAATGTGGCTACGCCAGACGTGCGGAGCCTGAGGGTGGAGGCCGGCTGTTCAGCCGAAAGACACCGCGGTCCGCGATTTCACCGGAGTGGACGTCACCGTCAGCGTGACTACCGGCAGACTGGTGCAGTCCATGGTAATCAGCGGAGCCGCATGCACCATGCCGCTCATCAGAACCAGCGCGACGCACACGATTCCCAGCGCGGATGCCAGGTTCAATCGCGGGCGCAGCCACTGACTGGAAAGGACGGAGCGCATGCAACTGATTCGCCTATAAACAGAGGGGCAGGGAAGCGGCAAACGGCGACAAAGCGAGCGGAAAGGCGAGGAGCGCCGCGAGTCTGGATCGAGCAGACCGAGCATGTGGCCCTGCAGGGAGAACCATTTCGCCTCCTCACCGATTTCTTCCGCTCGGCTTTTCTTTCGCTTTGTCCTTCGTGGCCTTGACACCTCGCTTCGACCCGGTAATCTAAGAGATTCCCGACCGGCGCCCCGCGCCGGCGGTTCTGCGGGGGCGGCTGATCTTGAAGGTTCGGGTCTTCTATCACGACAAGTGTTTCGACGGGGCCTGTTCGGCGTCCCTCTTCAGCCGCTTCCACGAGGAGCGAATCCATCCGGACTCCACGTATGAGTTTTGCGGTCTCGTCCACCGCGCCGGTGCTCTCTTCGACGAGGCCGACTTTACCGGCGACGAGAACGCCATCGTCGACTTCAAGTATTCCCCGTCTCCCCGAATCACCTGGTGGTTCGACCATCACCTCTCCGCCTTCCTCACCCCCGAAGATCACCAGGACTACCTGAGCGGGATGGCGGACGGCCGCTACAAGGGGCGTCGCTTTTTCGATCCCGACTACATTTCCTGTACGAGCTTCCTGGCTCATATTGCCTCCACCCGATTCGGCTTTGATGCCGCGCCCGTGGCCGAACTGATCCGCTGGGCCGACATCGTCGATGGCGCGCTCTATGAGAGCCCGCAGCTCGCTGTCGAAATGCCCGAGCCGGCGATGAAGCTTACCCTCATCATCGAATCCACCCAGGATGCGGAGTTCGTTCCCCGCCTCATCCCCACGCTTACGCGCATGTCTTTGCAGCAGGTTCTCGATCAGCCCTGGGTCGCCGCGCTCCTGCCCCCGCTTCTCGATCGCCACCAGCGCGCCATCGACCTGATCCGCTCGCGCGCCGAATCGAAGCAGGGTACGATCTACTTCGACATCACGGACCACCCTCTTGAGGGATACAACAAGTTCATCCCCTACTATCTCCACCCGGAAGCGACGTACTCCGTTGGCCTCTCGAAGTCCAGCTTCCGTACCAAGGTCGCTGTCGGCTCCAACCCCTGGACCAAAACCCCACCCGACAAGATGCTCAATCTGGCCACGATCTGCGAGCGCTACGGCGGAGGAGGCCATGCCCGCGTCGGCGCCATCTCCTTCCAGCCGGATCGTGAAGACGAAGCCCGCAGAGCCGCCGCCGAAATCGTGCAGGAACTCCGCGCCGCCGATCAAACATGATTTTCCGGTGCGGCGTCAGGACTTTCGGCCGGTAAGCTGAACATCGTGTTCACATCCACGCCCGACTGGTCCACCCTGCCCGTCCCCGAGGATGACGGAGCTGCCCGCCATCTGCCCGGACTGCCCATGCCGTCGATCCCGCTTGCCGCGACGGATGGCTCGACCGTCGATCTGTCATCGCTCGCTGGACGGGCCGTTCTCTTCGCCTATCCCCGGACCGGCGTTCCCAATCAGCCCAACCCGCCCGGCTGGGATCGGATCCCTGGCGCCCGTGGCTGCACCCCGCAAGCCTGTGCCTTTCGCGATCGCTACGCCGAACTCCGCTCCCTCGGCGTTGCCCACCTCTATGGCCTCTCCACGCAGGACACCGCCTGTCAGCGCGAGATGGCGACGCGCGAACACCTCCCTTTTCCAATGCTCTCCGACGAGCACTTCGCGCTGACGCGCGTTCTCCGCCTGCCCACCTTCGAAACCAGTGGCATGACGCTTCTCAAACGTCTCACCCTGATCCTGCATGACGGCGTCATCGAGCATGTCTTCTATCCGGTCTTCCCGCCCGACCAGAACGCCGCGGACGTTGCTTCCTGGATCCGCTCCCGTCTCGCTCTCTGAAACCAACAACCCGGCGCCGGCATCCTGTGGCTATGTCCCTCGCCGCTCATTTCCAGATGCTTGCCCGCTACAACCGCCTGGCCAACGAAGAGTTGTACGCCGTTTGCGCTCAGCTGGACGACGCTGCCTATCGCCGTCGCCGTCCGGGCTCGTTCGGCAGCATCCACGCGCTGCTCAATCACATGCTCCTCGCCGACCGCATCTGGATGGCGCGCTTCGAAGGGGGCGGCAAAACCACTCCACCTCTCGACAGCGTTCTCTTCGAAGACTTTGCCACCCTGCGCTCTGCGCGAGCCGCCGAGGACAGCCGCATCGAGTCTCTTTTCGCCCATCCGGCGCTGGACTTCTTCGAACGCACTCTGACCTATATCAACAGCCGCGGCAAGGATTCAGCCAGCAGGATGCTCGTTGCGGTTCCGCACTTCTTCAACCACCAGACCCATCACCGCGGCCAGGTCCACGTCATGCTTCGCGATGCCGGACTCCAGCCGCCCTCCCTCGACCTTCACCGGCTGATGCAGCCGTGACTGTGACGGTTCCCGGTTCCCTGGAGGGTTACAGTCGTCCTAGCTGTTTCTTCTGGTAGACTCCTGGAACCACAATGAGCCTTTTCCGCACCAAACCTCTGGCCACCCTGCTTGCGCAGGTTGAGGAAACCGGAGGGCTCCGCCGAACGCTGCGCTGGCCCGGGCTCATCGCTCTGGGAATCGGCGCCATCATCGGCGCCGGTTTGTTCGCCCGTACTCCCGCCGCTGCCGCCCAGAATGCCGGTCCGGGCGTGACGCTTTCCTTTGTCATCGCCGCCATCGGCTGCGCCTTTGCCGGCCTCTGCTATGCCGAATTTGCGGCCATGATCCCCATCGCCGGCAGCGCCTACACCTACGCCTACGTGACCATGGGCGAGCTGGTCGCCTGGGTCATCGGATGGGCCCTCATCCTCGAATACGGACTTGGCGCGGCCACCCTCTCCATCTACTGGACCGAGTACTTCAACAACCTCTTTCCCAACCTCATCCCGTGGGCCTGGCGGCACTCGCCGCTGCAGACCGGCCCCGGCGGGATTCACGGCATCGTCAACGCGCCGGCGCTGGTCATCCTGCTCATCATGACCCTGTTGCTCATCAAGGGCATCTCGGAGTCGGCCACGGTCAACGCGATCATCGTCGGCATCAAGGTCACCATCGTGCTGATGATCATCGCCATCGGCTGGCACTTCATCAGCCCTGCCAACCATACGCCGTTTGTGCTGGCGCAGGATGCAGCGCACGAAGGCGTCTTCCGTCATGGATGGGGCGGCATTCTGGGCGGGGCCGGCGTGGTCTTCTTCGCCTTCATCGGCTTCGACGCCGTCTCCACCGCGGCTCAGGAAACCATCGACCCCGGCAGGAACATGCCGATCGGCATCCTCGGGTCGCTCGCCGTCTGCACAGTGCTCTACATCCTCTTCAGCTGGGTGCTTACCGGCATCGCGCCTGCACTCGACTTTGCGGATCCGAACAAAGGCGCTGAAGCCTCGGTATCGTGGGCAATCCATACCTATATGCCGGGCTACGCCTGGCTCTCGACCCTGGTTTCGGTCGCCATTCTGGCCGGTTTCTCGTCCGTCATGCTGGTGATGCTCCTGGGTCAGAGCCGCGTCTTCTTCTCCATGTCCAAAGATGGCCTGCTGCCGAAGCTCTTCGCCGAAGTGCATCCGAAATTCCGCACCCCGTATAAGTGCAACTGGGTCCTCTACGTCTTCGTCGGCCTGCTGGGCGGCTTTCTTCCCGGGGACATCACGGGCAACATGACCAACCTCGGCACGCTGTTCGCCTTCGTGCTCGTCTGCATCGGCATCTGGGTCATGCGCAAAAAGAATCCCGATCAGCCGCGGCCCTTCCGCGCGCCCCTGATCCCGCTGGTGCCCATCCTCGGCGCCATCTTTTGTACCGCCATGATCATTTCCGTCGATCCGATCTCGAAGATTGCCGCCGGCAGCTGGATGCTCATCGGCCTGTGCGTTTACTTCGCCTACGCGAAGCGCCACAGCAATCTGAGCGTGACGGTGTTTGGCGGTGAGGCGGAGCCTGAACCGGGCGACTAGCGTCCTGAATCCATCGCGTCGCGCCCGCATCTATACAGTCCGCCCGGTAGCTCCAGGGGGGCCGGCCCGGCTCGCGCGAAGGGGGGCCGAGCGGCAAAGTACGGTAGAATAAGAGAATCCGACGGAAAGGTTGTAGACAGCATCATGCCCAAAGAGGGAATCCACCCGAACTATCACGAGATACGCGTCGTCTGCGCGTGCGGCAACAGCTTCAGCACCAAGTCCACGCACAAAGGCGACATCCACGCGGAAATCTGCTCGAGCTGCCACCCGTTCTTCACCGGCAAACAGAAGCTGGTCGACACCGCGGGCCGCGTCGAGCGCTTCCGGCGCAAGTACGGCAAAGCGGAGCCGGTCGCCGCAACGAAGTAGTCCGGCAGCGGCTCCCGTACGACAAGGCCTCCGCCGCGGCGGGGGCCGTTGTTTTGGCGGAACCTGATGAAGAAGTCGTGGGACAACCCGATCGAGCACGCCATGCCGGAGGGCACGCGTGTGCCTGCGACGGTGCGGATCGGCAAGGTTACGGTTGCCCCGGCGACGGTCCTGGCGCCGATGGCGGGCGTGACGGACACGGTCTTCCGCCGGTTCATCCGCAACGCCAGCGTCTTCACGTCGGCGGCGGATCATCCGTCCTCGATTGAGGAGTCGGTCACCAACCAGGCCTCCGGCTGCGGCCTGATCATGACCGAGTTCACCTCGGCGGACGGGCTCTCGCGGATGCGCGAGTCGAAGCGCAAGCGCTACCTGACGTTCTACGACGACGAGCACCCGATCTCGGCGCAGCTGTTCGGCTCGAACCCGGCGACTCTGGCCGAGGCTGCCCGGATTGTCGAGGACACGGGCTTCGACATGGTGGACCTCAACCTGGGCTGCCCCGCGAAGCGGGTGGTCTCCTGCAACGGCGGCAGCGGGCTGCTGCGCGATCTGCCGCTGATCGAGAGCATTTTCAGGACGGTGCGGGCCGCGGTCACGATCCCGTTCACGGTCAAGTTCCGGCTGGGCTGGAACGATCACCACATCGTCTGCGTGCCGCTGGCGAAGCTGGCCGAGGACTGCGGCCTGAACGCCGTCGCTCTCCATGCCCGCACACGGGAGCAGGGCTACGCGGGCCAAGCGCGCTGGCACCACATCGCCGAGGTAAAGGAGGCGGTGCGGATTCCCGTGATCGGCAACGGGGATGTCCGCACACCGGAGGACGCCTGCGCGCTGGTCGCGAAGACGGGCTGCGACGCGGTGATGGTGGGCCGCGCGGCGCCGGCGAACCCGTGGATCTTCCGCCAGATCGCGCAGTACACGGCGACCGGGCGCTACAACCTACCGACCGAGGACGACCGGCACCGCATGATCCGGACCTACTTCGAGATGCTGCTGGCCGAAGCGCTGCCGGAGGCGCCGGGGAAGATGAAGCAGTTCGCCTCCTGGTTCACCCACGGGGTTCGGGGCGGCGCCGCCCTGCGCAAGTCGATCTACGAGGCCAGGTCGGGCACGGCGATCCTGGATGCCGTCGACCGGTTCTTCAGCAGGGAAGCGGCCGAGCTTCGGGAGCCGGCCGGAGACGAGAACAACGACTGGGTGCGGTCGTTTGCAATCAGCGGCTAAGATCAGAGTTTGCCGATGACAGACAAGAGCATTCGCGGGTTCTCCAGTCACGAGGAGCAAAGGGCGGCGACGTACCGCTACTGGCAGAGCCGCCCGGTTGCCGAGCGGTTAGCCGCGGTCTGGGGAGCAACGCGTGCGGCCTGGTCGGTCAGGGGCTTTCGCTGCGATGCTTCCCAACGATCTGAAAGAACTCTTACTCGCATTCAACGCCAACGGAGTTGAGTATCTTCTCGTCGGGGGCTACGCCGTCGACGTGCACTCGGAGCCCCGGGCGACAAGGGGTCTCGCCATCTTCGTTCGACCGGTGCGTTCGAACGCCGAGATTGTTTATCGGGCCCCCGCGGCTCTCGGCGCTCCTCTGAACGGAGTCTGCCGGCCGACTTCTGCGAGGATCCAGGGGCTTTCTTCCAGATTGGCCAGCCACCCCTGCGCATCGACATCCTGCAGCAAATCGACGGAGTGACGTTCGACGAAGCCTGGCCAGGAAGGCCGAGGCGAAGATCGACGATGTTCCGGTTCATGTCATCGCCGCGGAGAACCTGATCAGAAATAAGCTGGCCTCGGGACGGCTCCACGACCTTGCCGATGCGGAAGCCACTCGCGAAGCCACTCGGCAGCCATAGCGGTTCACCCTGGGGCGAGGGCGGAAATGGCCCGTCCGCCCTCATGGAGTTGGAGGGGGGTAGAGGGGGCCGGCGGTTACGTGGAATCAACGACATACGGATGGGTCAAACCCATAGTATTAGCCAACCAGTTAATGGGGTTCAATGCCCGGCAGAAAGCGCCCGCGGGAGGCCTCGATCAGGAAGCGATCAGGGAGCGGTTTCCGACGGGGTCGCCGTGGTTCCATCCTGGGAAAAGTGAAATTCCAGGATCCAGTGGCTGGCAACGGTCTGACCGCCGGATCGGGCGGGGGTGAACTTCCAGTCGCGCGCGGCCTGGAGGGCCTTGTTGGCGAAGTAGCGGCTGGGGCCGGGTTCGTCCGCGGTTGCGTCGGTCACATTCCCGCTCGCGTCGACCTGCACGCCGATGCGGACGCGGATGTGTCCGGTAATCCCGTCGCGGATGTGCTGGGGGATGTCGGGGATGGACTGGGAAACGACGGCGCCCTTTACGACCGAACCCGTCGCTGCTGCGCGCTTTGCGACGGAGCTGCTCCGCGGCAGGGCCTGCGGCGGAGCGGAGGGCGGCGGCGTGGTCTGGGCTGGAGCCGGAGCGGCGGCTGGAGCAGAACTCTGGGCAACGGGTGGTGACGACGGCTGCGCCTGATGCGAACCGATGAGGAATGCCGCGATCATGACCGCGACGATCAACACTCCACCCGCGATGATGAGCCAGGTGCGGGAGGACAGAGCGGGGAAGCGCCAGGTGCGAGCAGACCGGGCAAGAGAAGACCAGACTCGCGAAGACCAGACACGCGATGACCAGGAACGCAGGGACGCGGCTCCGGAGGACAGAGCACGGACCGGCGAGGGCTGGGAAGGCCGAGCGACGGGAATCGAGTCGGCCGGCTCGGTGGGCGGGGCTGCCTGCAGGGCTTCCCGAAGTGCGATGAGGGTGGCGCGGCGGGCGGGGTCGACGCGCAGACATTGCTGGGCGATGCCGAAGAGGGGCGGGGGAATGGAGGGCAGCACCAGCGGGTCGCCACCGGTCATGCGATCCCAAAGGGGAAGCCGCTGGGTGAGAGCTTCGACCAGGACCACGCCGAGCGACCAGACGTCCTGCACCGGCGACATTCTCTCCAGCGCGGCTTCCGGCGCATCGTATTTGCCCGACCATGCGGAGGCCCGGCCGGGCTCGCCGAAGGCGTGGAGGCGGTCGGTGGAGAGCTTGAGCCGCTCCTCGACCACCATGATGTTGGAGGGCTTGAACTGGCCGTGCACGAGCCTGCGGCTGTGGAGGAAGGCAAGGGAATCGAGAATCGGATCGAGCATGTCCCGGGTTTCGGCGGGCGAGAGCGGGCGCTCGCGCAGAATCTCGGAGAGAACCTCGTCGGCATACTCGGTGACGACGTAGAGAAGGTCGACGTTGTCGACCTTGCAGGCTCCGGTGTGGAAGATGCGCATCAGGTGCGGATGGGAGAGAGTCTTCGCCGTCTTCCAGAGACCGGCGCGGGATTCCGCATCGAGGGCATTGGCAGGACTGAGCTTGATGGCGACTTTTCGATCGGGATCGCCGTCGTGCGTGAGGAAGACGCTGCTCTGCTCGGTACCGCCCAGCCACTGGCGGAGGGGGAATCTGCCGTCGATGACGCGTCCGACACAGTCGGCACCGAGGAACGCCGAGCTCACAGCGGAATTCATTGTATCGATTAGGATCGGATGCCGAACGGCTTTGGTTCAATCCCGCAAAGAGACACGGGACTCTGATCGGTTACCTCTTAGCCGGAGGGGTCGTCCTGGAAGATCTCCTCGATCCGGAGGCCGAAGAGGCGGGCGAGGCGGAAGGCGAGGGGGAGGCTGGGGTCGAATTTTCCGGTCTCGATGGCGTTGACCGACTGGCGCGAGACCTCGAGAGCTTTGGCCAGGTCGGCCTGGGACCACGCTCGTTCGGCGCGCAGGACGCGCAGACGGTTCTTCATCCCCGGTACCTCCGGAGGACGAG
>DATJNE010000203.1:0-6442 GCA_035508305.1 Acidobacteriaceae bacterium
AGCTCGTTCTGCCCTTCGACGATCAGCGAATCGGTCCCGCTGGCGGCGGCAGCGCGGCGTACCGCTTCGGAGCCGGGACTGGGGGCAGCCGGCGAGGCTTCGGTTTCCTGCTGCTGATGAACCAGTCCGGGCGCCAGCCGATTGAGCACCTGGCGTGCGGAGTATTTGCCGAAACCAATCGCCGCCCACAGGTCGTTGGGCGTGGCCACACTGTAATCGGCGGCGACGCGTGCGTAATCCGATTCCTCAAACTGCGCGAGCCCGACTTTGTATTTGCGCGCCTCGCGCTCCAGCAGCTTGCGGCCGATTTCGATGGCGCGCTCGCGCTGGTGCTCGTTGAGCCAGTGGCGAATCTTGTTGCGGGCGCGCGGGCTTTTGACAAACGTGAGCCAGTCGCGGCTGGGCGTGTGGCCGTTCTGCGTGATCACCTCGACGATGTCGCCGTTGCGCAGTTTGGTGCGCAGCGGAACCATGCGGCCGTTGACGCGGGCGCCGACGCAGGTGTTGCCCACCTCGGTGTGAATCGTGTAGGCGAAGTCGATGGGCGTGCCGTCGCGCGGGACGACAACCACTTTGCCCTTGGGGGTGAAGGTGTAGACCTCTTCCGGGTACAGGTCGATCTTGAGCGTCGACAGGAACTCGTTGGGGTCGGTCATGTCGCGCTGCCACTCCACCAGTTGCCGGACCCAGGCGAGGCGCTGCTCGTCGCGTGCGCTGACCGGCGAGCCGCCGGCCTTGTACTTCCAGTGCGCGGCGATGCCTTCTTCCGCGATACGGTGCATCTCTTCGGTGCGGATCTGGACCTCGAACTGGTGTCCGCCTTCGCCCATCACGGTTGTGTGCAGCGACTGATACAAATTGGGCCGGGGCATGGCGATGAAGTCCTTGATGCGGCCGGGCACCGGACGCCAGATGCTGTGAATGATGCCGAAGACGGCGTAACAGTCCTGCACGCTGGTGGTGACCACGCGCAGGGCCAGGAGATCGTAGACCTGATCGATCGAGGTCTGCGACTTCACCAGCTTGCTGTGAATGCTGTACAGGCGCTTGATGCGCCACTCCACGCGCGCCTTGATCCCGTTCTCGTGCAGTCGCTCCGAGAGCAGGCCCTCCACGCCGGCCAGGAACTGCTCCCCCTCCGATCGCCGTGCTTCCACCGCCTCGCGCAACTGTTCCCACGTGATGGGGTCCACCCAGCGAAAAGACAGATCCTCCAGCTCGCCGCGCAGTTTTCCCATGCCCAGGCGGTGCGCCAGCGGCGCGTAAATGTCGAGCGTCTCCCGCGCGATCGCCCGCTGCCGTTCCGGCGGCAGATGCTCCAGGGTCCGCATGTTGTGCAACCGGTCCGCCAGCTTGATCAGAACCACGCGCACATCGCTCACCATCGCCAGCAGCATCTTGCGGACGTTCTCCGCCTGCCGGTCCTCCCGGTTCGCGAACTGAATCTTGTCGATCTTCGTCACGCCTTCGACGATGTGCGCCACCTGCTCGCCGAACTTCGCCACGATGTCCTCGGTCGTCACCGGGGTATCTTCGACCGCGTCGTGCAGCAGTCCGGCGGCAATAGCTGTCGAGTCCAGCTTCATCTCCGCCAGAACCAGTGCAACTTCAAGCGGATGAAGTACATACGGCTCCCCCGAGGCGCGCTGCTGCCCGTTGTGTTGCTCCAGGCAGAACTGCCAGGCGCGGCGGATGATGTCGACGTCGTCGGAAGGGCGGTTCCGGCGAACCGTGTCCAGCAGCTTGCCAAACTTCTCCCGGAACAGGTCGGTGACCCGCTCAACCTGGAGCGCGCTGGACTGGACACTCGCCATGACCCATTATAGGCGGGACCTGCAAGAGGAGCATCAATCAACGATGGTAACCACGCGCGGACTCGGCGCGAGGTGGTGGTCAGGTCAGCGGCGCGAAGCGCGTCCGCCGGGACGGTCAGTGCTCACTCCGGCTTCCCGGGGTTCCTCGGCTTCGGCGGCGTCTTCTCCGGCGGCGGCGGGCTTCCCGGCATCAGGCCCGGCGTCGGCCGCTTGTTGTCGTGCACCCACGCCAGCAGTTCGTCGAATGCCAGCCCGGTCTGGTCGGCGGTCACATTGCAGTGCCCGTCGCGGTCCACATACTGCTCCACGAAGTCGTCCCCGTTGCCCACGCGGCGGGTCAGTTCGTCATACCACGCCGTTGTAAAAGCGGGTACCAGCGGATCATAGATGGTGTGAACCTCCAGCAGCTTGCGATGCAGGCTGCCTGTCGGCGAATACCAGTTCGCCAGAAACCGGTGTGCATTCGGATCGGCTGTGTAACGACGCACCCGCTGGTTCAGGAGCGGATCGTTGGCCGTCCCGTTGTACACCAGGTTCCGGTTGTCGAAGGGATTGCCGCCAGACTTCAGGCGAAGGTCTTCGATCACAAACGTGTTGAAGACCAGCACATCCGCGAGGCCGTGGTTCGTGTGGATGTTCGCGATCTCCCGCACCAGCGCCGCCTGCTCGGGATTCGCATCGAGGCTCTTCTGCACGTTCACAATCGTCGGAACGTCGTTCATCGCGAATGTCGGCGGGATGTGCTCCACATCCGGAAGCACGCCGGGAAAAAATGCATCGAAGGCCACGCGGTTCGCAAACGCCCGCTGCATCACCAGGTCCGCCGGCGCCAGCACGCCGCACACGGCCAGTCCGCCGGCGTAGTCCTTTGCATCCTGCTCCAGTTCCATTACCGTCAGCAGTCCGCCCATCGAGTGGCCAATGAGAAAGGTCTCGCGCGGCTGCCCGTATTTCTTGCGGAAATACCGGCGCAGTGCGTCCGTCTCGCTCGCGGCCTGCGGTACCGCCCATCCGCCCACCGCATAGCCCGACCGCGCTACCGCATACCCACGGCGCAAAATCTCCTCCAGGATCCGTGTCGGCGGATACTTCGCGTCGAAAATCTGCGGCGTCGGCTGATAGCCGTGGAAGTAGAGGACCAGTCCGTGGTTCCAGTCCCTGGGAACGTCGATGCGGAAGGACGCGCCGTCGATGCGTCCAACCTCGGTCTTCACCGGAACCGGCGGTGGTGTCGCGGCTGCTGATGCCGGCGCGGGTCCGGCTGCCGTTGCAGCCGGCGCAACTGTGTCCGCCGGCGCCGTCGGAGCCCGCCCCGCCTGCGCGGCGTGCGTTGCCGGAGCCGTCTGTGCGCGCGCCTGCGTCGCGGCCAGTCCCGCGATCGCCAGCAATCCCGCAACCCAGCAACGATTGCCCCTCAAGTACGCCCCTTTTCCCTGTGCGAAGATGAATCTTTGCCCGTCGCAGCGCCCCGGCCGGGCTCAACCTTCTCCGGAATTCCGATGCCTACCCGCGCCCAACCCGAATCGCCCCGAAAGAAACAAGCTAACCGAAAAACCTCTCGAGGGGGTCGAGCGAAATCAAACGCGCTGCACCAGGACCATCCCCCGGCCCCCTCCCCCGCCTTCGAGGGCCACGCCTTTTCGGTTCCCGAGGTGCCCGGCGCCCTCCGCATCTCCCGCCGCGCCGCCGACCGCCTCCGCGCCGGCCACCTCTGGGTCTATCGCTCCGACATCGAAGAATGGCCCGCCGCCCCGGAAACCATCCCGGCCGGCCTCGCCCCTGTCACCGATCGCCGCGGCTCGCTTTTGGGCACCGGCCTTTACAGCCCCGCGTCGGAAATCGCCCTGCGCCTCGTCTCCCCGGATCTCATCCCTGACGAAGCCTTGTGGCTCGCCCTGCTGCGCACCCGCCTCCGCGCCGCCATTGCCCGCCGACTTCCACTCCTGGACGCGGACAGCAATGCCTGCCGCCTCGCCTTCAGCGAAGCTGACGATCTCCCCGGCATCACGGTCGATCAGTACGCCTCCCTCGTGATCGTTCAGCTCCGCCACAAAGCGCTTGACAACGACGCCACCCGCTCGGCGCTCACCGAGACTCTTCGCGAAGCCGTCAATGTCAACATTGGCAGACTCGAAACGATCCTGGAGCGCGAAGACCCGCGCATCCGCGAGCTGGAGCAGCTTAGCGTTGCAGCTTCCACAACTCTCTTCGCCCGCGATCCCGAAAACCCTGCGACGAAGACCCTCTTCCGCCTCAACGGCCTCGCGTTTCATTTCGACGCCACCAGCGGCCAGAAGACCGGCGCGTTTCTCGATCAGCGCGAGAACTACCTCGCCGCCGCCCGCTACGCCACCGGCGAAGCCCTCGATATCTGCACCTACCAGGGCGGCTTCGCACTCCACCTCGCTCGCGTCTGCCCCCGCGTCACCGGCGTCGATGTCTCCCGCGGCGCCCTCGAGGTTGCCGAGCAGAACCTTGCCGCCAACCGCGATGCCCTGAAGAATTCGGAAGTCGACTGGATTGAAGCCGACGCCTTCAACCTGCTCCGCGACTGGAGCGATGCAGGCTCGGTTTACGACACCATCGTTCTCGATCCGCCCGCCTTTGCAAAAACCAAACGCGCCGTCGAAGGCGCACTGCGCGGCTATCGCGAACTGAATCTGCGCGCGCTCAAGATGCTCCGCCCCGGCGGACGCCTGATCACTTTTTCCTGCTCGCATCACGTCGGGCTCGACGCGTTCATGGAAACCCTGCGCACGGCTGCCGGCGACGCGCGCCGACGTGTGCGGTTGCTTGCAATCCGCGGCGCCTCCCCCGACCACCCCGTGGTCCTCAACATCCCCGAGACTGAATACCTGAAGTGCGTGATTCTCGAAGCCGAGTAATCGTCCGATCCGGTTTCTACGTCAGGTCGGCGTACGCCGGCGAAATTTCCCTCAGCTTCTTCACCACATCCACCAGCCGCTCCGCCACGTAGTCCACTTCCTCTTCGGTGTTGAACCGCCCCAGCCCGAAGCGGATGGAGCTGTGCGCCGCCTCCACGTCGAGGCCCAGGGCCCGCAGCACATACGAGGGCTCGATCTTCGCCGAGGTGCATGCCGACCCGCTCGACAGCGCCACCTCCTTGACTCCCATCATTAGCGTCTCGCTGTCCACCCCCTCAAACGTCATGTTCAAGTTGCCCGGCAGCCGGTGCCCCTGCGCTCCATTCACCCGCACCCGCTCCAGGCCCGACACCAGCTTCTCCTGCAGCCGATCCCGCAGCCGCGCGAGCCGCGTGCCCTCAGCTTCCATCTCCCTGCCGGCAATCTCGCAGGCCGCGCCCAGCCCCACGATCCCCGGCACATTCAGCGTCCCCGACCGCACCCCGCGCTCGTGCCCGCCCCCGTGCATCTGCTCCGCCAGCCTGACCCGCGGACCATGCCGCCGCACGTACAGCGCGCCGATCCCCTTCGGCCCATACATCTTGTGCGCGGAAATCGACAGTAAATCGACCTGGCTCCGGTTCACATCCACCGGCACCTTCCCCACCGCCTGTGCCGCATCCGTGTGAAACACCGCGCTGTGCTCGTGGCACAGCGCCCCAATCCTCTCGATCGACTGCAGCGTCCCAATCTCGTTGTTCGCCGCCAGGATCGTCACCAGAGCCGGCTTCTCTTCGTCCATGGCCGCCCGCAGATCCTCGATCCGCACGCGCCCCTCGCCGTCCACCGGCAGCACCGTCACGCGATGACCTTTCTTTTCGAGCCACGCACAGGTGTCCAGCACCGCCTTGTGCTCGGTGGCCTGGGTGATCACGTGCGCGCGTCCGCCTTCTGCCTCGACGAATGCCTCCACCGCTCCGCTGATCGCCAGGTTGTCGCTCTCCGTTGCGCCCGACGTGAACACGATCTCCCGCGCCGTCGCCCCAATCAGCTTCGCCACCTGCGCGCGCGCCGTCTCCACGGCCTGATCCGCCGCCCAGCCAAACCCGTGGCTCCTGCTTGCCGCATTGCCGTAGTTCTCCGTCAGCCACGGCATCATCGCCTCCAGCACGCGCGGGTCGATCCGCGTGGTGGCATGGTTATCCATATAGATGGGCAGTTTCATCCCTGGTCCTGGTCTTTGGCTCCCGTTTCTGCGCTCCCGGGTCGCAGCTCAATTCGAGCTTACAGCTGGATCGTCACCAGTTCCTGCCCAGGCGTCCGTTTCACCGTGACTTCGGTGCTGGGCTCGGCCAGATCGGCGATGCTGATGCTGCGTAACAGTCCCGAAATGCTGTCGTTCACCCGCGCCAGCGGCTCCTTGATGGTACAGCTGTCCGTCAAGTCGCAGCCGGAGTGGCTCGGCCCGCACGAGGTGATGAACAGCGGCCCGTCAATCGCGTAGATGACCTCGAACGCCGAAATTTCGCGCGCCGCCTTCAGCAGCGAGTAGCCGCCGTTCATGCCGGCATGCGAGCGCAGAATCCCCACCTTTGCCAGCCGCTGCAGAATCTTCGCCAGCAGCTGCGGCGGAATGTGATACGCCTCGGCGATGTCCTTGGCGCTCAGCGATGCCGCATCGGGATGTTCGGCCAGATACTTGAGGGCCATCAGCCCGTAATCGGCCTTTTTGGTAAGTCTGAGCATAGTTCGAGGCCCCGGCGA
>DATJNE010000204.1:0-11541 GCA_035508305.1 Acidobacteriaceae bacterium
TCCTGATGGGAATGAGCGCCTTCGCCCAGGGCATCTCAATCGCCGTCGGTCCGCAGATGTACAGCGCGACGGTGGATTTGTCGGCGTCGCAGCTGACGATTGAGGGAATCAATCTGCCGTCGCAGCCGATCGTGGTGCTGGATAACCAGCAGCTGACGGTGACGAGCAGCACGCCTCTGACGATTGTGGCGACGAGATCTCGCTGAACTGCGAGACGGACTCGGCCAACATCAACGGAACGAGCGCGACCATCGTGGCCATCCCGGTGACGTGGACGCAGTTCGGCCAGTTCAGCATCACGTCGAGCGGAACTCCGATCAGCGTGGGCTGGAATATCGGGCAGAATCCGTAAGGACGGGGCTCCGGCCAGGAAACGCCGCTGGTGCTGCGCTGCAATCGCCGGCGGCGTTTGAGGCAACCTCCTCCTGGGTTTGCGTGAGCCGTCCATCTGGCCGGCAGGTAACGCAAATCCTCACGCTGTCCCAGGATGCATCCAACTATTTGTCGGAGGGAACGGGAATGAAACGTGTACTTTGTGTCGTCTGCAGCCTCGCCTTGTGTTCGCTGCCGCTGTTCGCGCAGAAGAAAGCGGCGGAAAAGGGAATGACGGATCAGGAGTTCGTCGATTTCGCGGGGCAAACCGACATGGTCGAAGCCAACCTTGGACAGCTGGCGGAGTCGGTGGGCGGGACCCAGGGCGTGAAGGACTACGGGCAGATGCTGGCGACCGATCACACGAAGGACTTCAGCGATCTGAACGCGGCGGCGCAGCAGGCGAACCTGACGGTACCGACGGCGATCGATGCGGCGAACAACAAGGCGATGATCGATCCCTTCCAGAAGCTGAAGGGCGCGGCCTTCGATCGGCACTACATCGCGGATATGGTGAGCGGGCACACGAAGGCGATCGCGATCTATAAGAAAGAAGCCGACGACGCGCAGAACGCGGCGATCAAGAGCTATGCCGCGGCGGCGCTGCCGGTTCTGGAGAAGCACCTGGACGGAGCGAAAGCGCTGGAGAAAGCGAAGTAGGGCCGCAGCGAAGATGGGACGCCTCCTCCAGAGGCTCGGATGGGGAGCGCGATCGCCGGGTGCGCGGCGGGCGCGACTTATAATCACGAGTGGTGCGGGGATCGGCAAGATTTCGTTTTCGTGCAGCCGTCGCTTTCCTGGTGCTGGGCGTGGTGGCGTGGGCGTGGACGGCGCGCGGGCAGGAGGCTACGGAGACGAAGCCGGCCGAGACCGGTGAGCCGCGCGGACGGCTGATCCTGGTGCTGCCGTTCGAGAATCGCAGCGGCGACAAGAGCCTGGACTGGATGGGCGCGGCGTTTCCCGACGTGCTGAACCGGCGGCTGAACTCGGCGGGATTTCTGACCATCGGCCGGGGCGACCGGTTGTACGCCTACGATCATCTGGGACTGCCCCTGGATCTGCAGCCGACGCGCGCGACAGCGATCCGGATTGCGCAGATGCTGGATGCCGATTATGTGGTGTTCGGGCGCTTCGCCGCGATTCCCGGCCAGGCGAATGCGATCACGGCGGATGCGGAGATTCTGGACGTGACGGGGCTGCGCCTGGACGCGCCAATCAGCGAGCAGGGCGAAGCGGATCACCTGCTGGAGATGATCGACCGGCTGGCGTGGAAGGCGGCACGGCAGCTGGATCCGACGCTGAGCGTGGATGAGCAGACCTTTGTCGCGGCGGACAAGGACCTGCATACGGAGGCGTTTCGCGACTACATCCAGGGCGTGGTGGCGCAGGATCCGAAGACAGGGATTACGCAGCTGCGCGAAGCGGTGAGGCTGGATCCGGCGTTTCCCTCGGCGTGGCTGGCGCTGGGGCGGGCCTACTTCAGCGACGAGGATTACGACCAGGCGGCGGAGACGCTGGGGCATCTGCCGAAGGACGATCCGAACGCGCTGGAGGCGGATTTCTATCGCGGGCTGGCGTTTTTCTACACCGGCAATTATCGCGAAGCGGAAGACGCCTTTGCGTTTGTGAGCACGCGGCTGCCGCTGCCGGAGGTGGTGAACAACCAGGGAGTGGCAGCCACGCGCCGCGACAAGGATGCGGGGGCGCTGTTCCAGCAGGCGATCGCGGCCGATCCGCGCGATCCGGATTATCACTTCAACCTGGCGATCGCGCTGGCGCATCGCAACGATACCGCCGGTGCGCTGCAGGAACTGCAGGAGACGCTGGCGCTGCGGCCGGGGGATACCGAGGCGCAGGCATATGCGGAGCAGCTGAAGAATCCGCAGGCGGCGACGGCGAACCCGGACCCAGGGCATGCGGTGGCGGACACGCAGAGCCCGCTGACGCGGATCAAACGGGGATTCAGCGAGGCGGGTTTCCGGCAGGCGGCCTTCGAGATGGAGCAGGTGCAGGAGATGCGGCTGGGGGCGCTGCCTCCGGCCGAACGGGCGAAGGAACTGGTGAAGGACGGCGATCAGTTCTTCCAGAGAGGTCTGGTACTGGAGGCGGAACGGGAGTATCGTGAGGCTCTGGAAGCCGATGCGCAGTCGGCGCCGGCCCATGCGGGGCTGGCCGCGGTGAAGGAGCGCGACGGCGAGGCGGATGCGGCGCGGCAGGAAGCGCACACGTCGATCGGGCTGACGCCCAATGCGCCGGCCTGGCTGGTGCTGGCGCGGCTGGATCTGGAGGCGAATCAGCTGGGCGCGGCGGCCAGCGACGTGAGCAACGCGCTGCGGATCGATCCGGAGAGCGCGAGCGCCCAGGGGATGAAGCTGGCCCTGGAGCGGCGAGGACAGGCGCTGCCGTAGCGGGAGGAAAGCCATGAAGGCACTGGCCCATCATCAACGACATGGAAACCATGGAGTTCTGTTCCTGCTGGGACTGATTCTGCTGTTTTTGTTCTGCGTGCTGGGGCCGTGCTCGGCGCGGGTGGCGGCGCAGACGCCGCAGGTGGTGGTTCTGCACCTGGACGATACGATTCAGCCGATCAGCGCGGATTATCTGAAGCGCGGGATCGATCGGGCGGCCGATATCCATGCCGCGGCGGTGCTGGTGGAACTGAATACGCCGGGCGGGCTGCTTGATTCGACGCGCAGCATGGTGGGCGACATTCTGAATTCGCCTTCGCCGGTGATTTTCTATGTGGCGCCGGCGGGGAGCCGGGCGGGGTCGGCGGGATTTTTTCTGATGGAAGCCGCGGACATTGCGGCGATGGCGCCGGGGACCAATGCGGGCGCGGCGCATCCGGTGGTCGAGATGGGCAAGATCGACGACACGATGAAGCAGAAGATCCTGAACGACGCGCTGGCGTTTCTGCGGTCGTATGTCTCGATGCGCGGGCGCAACGTGGAGGCGGCGCAGCAGGCGGTGGAGAATTCGAAGTCCTACACGGATCAGGAGGCCGAGCAGCTGCACCTGATCGATCTGATTGCGCCGAATGAGCGTGCGCTGCTGGACGCGGTCGACGGGCGCACGGTGAAGCGGTTCAACGGGGCCAGTCAGGTCCTGCGGACGCGCGGGGCGACGCTGGTGGAGGTGCAGCCGACGATCCGGGAAGAGATCATGGACCGGCTGATGGATCCGAATCTTGCGGTGCTGCTCCTGCTGGCCGGCGCGCTGCTGATCTATATGGAGTTCAACACGCCGGGGACGATCATTCCCGGGGCGCTGGGCACGCTGATGGTGCTGCTGGCGCTGTTTTCGCTGAATCTGCTGCCGGTGCGGTACACGTCGCTGGCGCTGATCGTGGGTGCGGTGGTGCTGATGGTGCTGGAAGCGAAGTTCCCGAGCCACGGGATTCTGGCGGCGACGGGGACGGTGGCGCTGGTGCTGGGGCTGCTGACCCTGGTGGCGGGACCGATCCCGGAGATGCGGGTGCAGCTGGCGACCGCGCTGGCAGCGGGCCTGGCCTTTGGGCTGATCACGACCTTCCTGGTGAGGATTGCGTGGCGAGCGCGACAGAATAAGGTGATGATCGGGCCGGAGGCGCTGGTGGGCGCGGTGGGCGTGGCGCAGGAACAGCTGGCGCCGCGCGGGCAGATTCTGGTGCACGGCGAGCTGTGGCTGGCGGAGTCGCAGGAGACCGCGGTGGCGGCGGGAGAAAGCGTGCGGGTGCGGGGCGTGGACGGGCTGAAGCTGGTGGTGGAGAAGCTGTCAGAGCAGCACGCCGGCGCCGGACGCGCCGCGGATTCCGGCCTTGCCGCGCATGCGTCTGCGCGGAGCTGAGACAGCACGAGGGGCCGGGACGCGCGGGTAGTCGATGAGGTACCGGAGAGCGTTTCGGCCTGATTTTACGCGGGCTTGCGCGCAGTCGATGGAGTAAAATCACAGCCGGGCGTAAGGTACCCCTGGTATGTTGAGCATTCCGGTTCTCATCGTTTTTGCCATCCTCGTTCTCTACCTGCTGAACTCGATCAAGATTCTGCGGGAGTACGAGCGGGGCGTGATTTTTCGGCTTGGCCGGGCGCTGCCTGTTCCCAAGGGCCCGGGGATCATTCTGGTGTTTCGCCCGCTCGATCAGATCGTGCGCGTCTCGCTGCGGCAGGAAGTGATGGAAGTGCCGCCGCAGGACGTGATCACGAAGGACAACGTCACGATCAAGGTGAACGCCGTGATCACGATGCGGGTGCTGGATCCGGCGAAAGCGGTGATCGAGGTTTCGAACTATATTTACCAGACCTCGCAGTTTGCGCAGACGACGCTGCGCTCGGTGCTGGGCGAAGTGGAGCTGGACGGGCTGCTTTCGCACCGCGATGTGCTGAACCAGCGGATCCAGACCATCATCGACCAGCGAACCGAGCCGTGGGGGGTGAAGGTGGTGAGCGTCGAGGTCAAGCAGGTCGATCTGCCGGATTCGATGCTGCGGGCCATGGCGCGGCAGGCGGAAGCGGAGCGCGAGAAGCGGTCGAAGATCATCAACGCCGAGGGCGAGTTTATGGCCGCCCAGAAGCTGGTCGAAGCCGCCAATCTGCTCGCCGAGCAGCCGGTTACCCTTCAGCTGAAATACCTGCAAACCCTCACCGACATCGGGGTCGAGAAAAACACCACCATCGTATTCCCGCTGCCCATGGAACTCACTTCGCTGCTCACTAAGTTCGCCGCGCCAAACCCGGCGGTAAAATCGCCGGCCCCACCGCCACCTGAGACAAAATAACGGGTTCTCATCCCCCAGGGGTCCCTATGTCTTTGCGATTTGACACCCGGAAAGAGTACGAAGAGCGCACGAACCAGGGCTCGACGGCCGCGCTGGGCCGGGCCGTGGGCACAGACACCGAGATCGCCCTGGGGACGCGTTCGCTGCTGGCAATTTTCTTCGGCCTGGTGCTGATCTGCTCGATTTTCTTTGGTTTGGGATATTCCATGGGGCGGGCCGGGGGTTCGCGCGCCGCGGCGCAACCGGCGCCGGCGAATCCAGCGCCGGCCAGCAACGCGCAAAAGCCCTCGGCGGATCAGACGCTGACTCCGGTCACCACGCCAGCCCCGACGGACAGCGGCACGCCGGCTGCGAGCAATCCCCCTGCACTGGAGCCGGCAACGGCGCAGAACCAGCCGCCCGCCGGCCCCGCTTCTCCGGGGTCGAGCCAGCCGGCTCCGGCGGCGTCAGCACAGAGCCCTGCCAACGTTCCTGCGGCGGCCAGAGCGACTTTGCAGCCTGCGGCGGCGACGATCGCGGCGAATTTCATGGTGCAGGTGGCCGCGGTACGCGTGCCCCAGGATGCGCAGATCCTGGTGGATGCGCTGAAGAAGCATGGCTACACGGCGGTGGTGCGGAACGAGCCGCAGGATCAGCTGCTGCACATTCAGCTGGGGCCGTACGCGTCGCGCGCCGATGCGATGGCGATGCGGGCGAAGCTGCTGGGCGATGGATACAACGCGGTGGTGAAGTAGGGGAAGTTGGGGGCTGCGTCTCGGTAGTGGAAGTTGAGAGTTTGGGAAGAAGGTGAGCGGAGCGGGTGAACCACTGCCCGCTCTTTTGTTTTTCCGGCAGGAGGAATAGCACGGTACCGCGGATGGGAGCCCACCTGGAGTTAACATTCGCGACTAACAACGAACAACTAGCAGCTAGCAACCTCTTTCCGCATCCACTCCGGCAGTCCTGAGGCAATCGCGTTGTGGACGGCGGCCATGAGGTCTTCGCGCGTGGCGTAGTCCTGGGGCCGCATCGGCGGGTGAAAGAGGACGTGCGCGGTTCCGGGAACGATCCTCACGCTGCCCTTCTTCATCATGCTTTCGGTGCCGTGGATCGAGATGGGCACGACCGGTGCGCCGGATTCCATCGCCATATAGAACGGCCCTTTCTTCAGGGGCTGCAGGCGGCCGTCGCGCGAGCGCGTGCCTTCCGGGAAAGACAGGATGTGGACGCCGGAGGCCAGGGTGCGTTTGGCGATCTCGACGCTCTCCATCGCGCTCTCCACGCGGCCGTCGCGATCGACGGGGATAAAGCCGGCGAGCTTCATGCCCCAGCCGAGCACGGGAATCTTCATCAGGGAGCGTTTGAGGACGACCGCGGCGCGACCGGGGAGGAGCGGGATGAGCACGGGCGGGTCGAGATTGGAGACGTGATTGGAAAGGAAGATGTAGTGGCGCGAGGAATCGAGCGGCTGCTGCCACACAACAGCGATGCGAATACCCGCGAGGCGCAGCCCGATGCGCACGATGCTCATGGCACAGCGGTAGAGGGGCCGGACGTCGCGGGTGAGGAGGGTCCACGCGAACAGGACGAGGGCGGAGGGAACGCCGAGGATGATCCAGGTGGCGAGAAGGACACTCGTGGCGAACATGAATCAGTGCGGTGCGCGCCCGCGAAGGGCTGCGGGCAGTTTCTCATAGATACCGTCGAAGCCGCCGTTGGAGAGGATGGCGACCAGGTCGCCGGAGGCGAGACGGGGCAGGATATTTGTAACAATGGCATCGGCATTTGGGAGCAGCGCGGCGTCGCGGCCGGACGCGATGAGGGCGGCAACGACGTTTTCCGGGTGGAGGCGCTCGCCCTCGGGGATCTTCTCCGAGTGGAAGACGGCGGCGAGGACGATGCGATCGGCCAGGGCAAGACTTTCGACGAGTTCGCGCTCAAAAACATTGCGGCGCAGAGTGTTGGAGCGGGGTTCGAGCACCGCCCAGAGGCGGCGGCCGGGGTAGGCTGCGCGCAGCGCGCGCATGGTTTCGCGAATGGCGGTGGGGTGGTGGGCGAAGTCGTCGATGATGACGATGCCATCGACTTCGGCGCGGACTTCGAGACGGCGGCGCACGCTGCGGAAAGTGCGCAGGGCCTCGGCGATGGCATCGGCGGCGATTCCCTGCCCTGCGGCGAGCGCGGCGGCAGCGGTGGCGTTGAGCGCGTTGTGCTCGCCGGCCATGGGCAGGGTGAGATCGGCCCAGGGCTCGCCGGAGCGCAGGACGCGCCAGTGGCTGGCGCCGGCTTCAAAGTGGAGGTCCACGAGGCGCCAGGTGGATGGGGGGGCGAATCCGTAACGCTCGACGTTACAAAAGGCGCGGCTGACGCATTCGGAGACGTTGTCCGAGCCATCGAAAGCGACGATGCGGCCGCGGCGCGGAACCAGATTGACGAGGCGTTTGAAGGCGGTCTTTACCGCGGGCAGATCGGCGTAGATGTCGGCATGATCGAACTCGACGTGAGTGAGGATGAGCGCGTCGGGGAAATAGTGCATGAACTTCGGGCCCTTGTCGAAGAAGGCGGTGTCGTACTCGTCGCCCTCGATGATGAAGGGGCGGCCGCTGCCGAGGCGGAAGCTGGCGCCGAAGTTTTCGGCGACGCCTCCGATGAGAAACGAGGGCGACAGCTCGGGCTGGCGGCGTGCGGCGACTTCGTAAATCCAGGCCAGCATGCTGGTGGTGGTGGTCTTGCCGTGGGTACCGGCGACGACGAGCGATTCGTGACCGGTGAGAAACTCGTCGTGCATCATGCGTGCCAGCGACGTGAAGGGGATGCGCTGGTCGAGCATGAATTCGACTTCCGGATTGCCGCGCGAGATGGCATTGCCCACGACGATGAGGTCGGGCGCAGGCTGGAGATTGGTTTCAGAAAACGGCTCAGCGACAGGAATGCCGAGGCTGCGCAGGAGATCGGACATGGGCGGGTACGCGGCCTGGTCGGAGCCGGTGACGCGGTGGCCGCGGCTCAGCAGCAGGCCGGCGAGCGAGGCCATGGCGGTACCGCAGATTCCGATGAGATGAATGTGCTTTTTCTCGGGCATGGCTATCGGACATGACGGGAGACGGTAACGGCGCGCTCCAGACAATGGAGCAGCGGATGATCTCCTTCGAGGAGCAGTTCGGCCTCAATGCCGAGGGGCAGCGTGACGTTGCCGCCGGAGACGTGCCCGGAGCGCAGGCCGATGGCAATGGGAACGTTGAAGGGCTCCAGCAGGCGAAGGATGACTTGCTGGAGGAGGTCGGGATCGGCGCCGCGGGAGCCGCAGTCGAGCATTTCGCCGAAGATGAAACCGCGCACCCCCTCGAATTTGCCGGCCAGGATCAGCTGGCGCAGCATGCGATCGATCTGGTAGGGCTTGGCGCCGACGTCCTCGAGAAAGAGAAGTTTGCCTTCGGTGTGCGGAGCATAGCGGGTGCCCAGCGAGGCGGTGAGCAGACTGAGGCAGCCGCCATACAACGTGCCGCGCGCAGTGCCGGGGCGCAGGGCGCGCAGGCCCTGTTCGCTGCCGACGCGAACCAGACCGCCGCAGAGGGCGGCGTGAAAGCTTTCCAGGTGGATGCCCTGCTCGACGGAGAAATCGGCGGCGGCCATGGGGCCGTGGAAGGAGACGAGATGAATCTGATCGAGGAGCCAGGTCTGCACGGCGGTCATGTCGCTGTAGGCGAAGAGCGGTTTGGGATGAGCGCGGATAAGGTCGAGATCGAGTCCGTCCAGGAGGTAGTTCGATCCGTAACCGCCACGGGTACAAATGATGGCGGCGACGGAGGGGTCGGCAAAGGCGGCGTGGAGATCGGCGAGGCGCTCCTCCGGTGAGCCGGAAAAATAGGGCGGGTACTTGCCGCAGGCATGCTCGGCGGCGACGGCGACATAGCCGAGGGAACGCAGGACTTCGAGGCCGCGCGTGATGCGGTCGGAACGCGCGCTGCTGGCCAGGGAGACGACAGCGATCCGTGCGCCGGGCGCGACGGCGGGCGGGCGGAGGATGCGATCAGTCAAGGAGTACCTCTCCGTCGGCGACCAGAGCCGCCGGACCGATCAGGATCATCTCGCTGTCCGGTCCTGTCCATTCCACCTTCTGGGAACCGCCGGGAGCGTGGATGGCGAGAGGAGATTTTGCACCGCAAAAGGAGATGGCGGCGGCCGCGGAGGCGCAGGTTCCGGTACCGGAGGAAGTGGTGGGGCCGACGCCGCGCTCGAAGATGCGAATCTCGACTTCGCCGGCGGAGATCATGCGAAAGAAGATGACGTTAATCTGCTGAGGAAACTCTTTGTGAAAGCAAATTTCGCGGCCAAGCTCCTGCCAGCCGCGATTGTGGGCGCGGAAATTTTCGTCGTGGACCATGATGACGAAGTGCGGATTGCCCATGGAAACGTGGGTGCCATAGACGAGGGTCTTGTCGGCGAGGGTGAGCCGGGTCTGCTGGACCTGAGGGACGCCCATGGCGGCTGCGATGTGAAAGTGGCTGCCGTCCGCGGCGATGAGGGTGCAGGGACGCGGGCCGGCGTCGGTCTCGAGGGCGATGACGGCTCCGGCAGCGGCATGCTCTTTGTGGGCGAGCCATGCGGCGACGCAGCGGGTGCCGTTGCCGGAGATTTCGGCGATCGAGCCGTCGGCGTTGGCGAGACGGATGCGGCCGGCCAGAGGGCCGGTGGACGCGAAGAACTCGACGCCGTCGGCGCCGATGCCGGTGTGGCGTTCGCAAAGTTGCTTTGCCAGGCCGGGGTCGCAGGGGCCTTCGACGATGAGGAAATCGTTGCCGCAGGCGTGGGCCTTGGCGAAGCGCATTACTTCTCCTCCGTGGAGAAGCGATGTGGATGGGTTGGAAGAGCGCGAATCACCTGGGGCTGATCGTATCACCGGGTGTGCGGTGAATTCCCGGCGATCACTGCGAGGATTCGCAGAGCACACAGAGAGCGCTGCGGCGGGACATCGATCATTGCGGGGGGTGGAGATCGGATCGATAAAACTTCACGCAGGGCTGACCGGTGGAACAGACGATGTTGAGCAGGGTGAGTCCCTGGGGATGAGCAGCGACGGCCTGGGCGACGGCGTCGTGGTCAGAGGCGACGACGAAGGCGGCCGACTGCGCGGGATGTTCGAGGGCAGGCTTCCACTGGTAGTAGTCGCTTTCGTTGATGGTGCGGCGCAGCGGGATGCCGGCGCGCTCGAAGGCGCCGATGTGGTCGGAGGTCCAGACGAGAATGTCGCCGGTGGGCGGAAGCTGCTCGAGGGCGCGGGCGTAGGCCTGCTCGAAGGGGATGCGGGTGCGGGAGTTCTGGATGGCCTCCTGCAGGACGAGCGGCGTGGAGCGGAGGAGCGCCGAGGCATCGACGATGATGAGCACGATGGAGGCGAGGAGCAGCAGCGGGGCGTAGCGGGGCCAGCGTTTTTCCGTGAGGCTGATGAGCCAGGCGACGAGGAAGCCGAGGGAGAGCGCGAAGATGGGCAACATCTCCATCCCGTAGCGGGTGTTGTACCAGGAATGCGGCCACCACAGGGGGATAAAGATGGGAACCGACCCATACGCGACGGAATAGGCGTAGAAGGGCAGGGGCATCCACAGCAACAGGAAAGGGGCGAGACACTTCCTGCGCCATTTCCAGAGAGCGGCCAGAGTGCCGGCCACGACGAGGAAGAGGAGGCGATTGCCCCAGCGCGTGGGGACGGCGCCCATCTCGGCCGATTTGATGTAGTAGAGCGCGGCGACGGGCATGCTGTGCCAGCCGGGATAGTGGGGGGCGCCAGGGGTCGAGGTGCGCGCGTCAATGGCTTTGGCGGAGTAGGGGCCGCGCATGAAGTCGAGCCAGTCGCCGTACTGGCGGGCGTTCCACGCGAACCAGAGGGTGGGCGCGGCGAGGAGCATGGCGGTGAAGAGCACGAAGGCACCGCCGGCGCGGGTGGTCCAGGCTCTGTGGCGAAACATGGCGCGGGCGGCGATGAGCCAGGCGAGCGAAGCGAAGATCCAGCCGTCGTAGCGGGTGAAGATGGCGGTGACGAGAACGACGCCGCAGGCAGTGACGGCGCGGCCCGCGAGCTTGTGATTTCCTTCCCCGAGGGCGCGCAGGAAGGCCACGAGGAAGAGCGCGGACCAGATCGCCTGGCAGAGGAAGACCGGCTCGCCCATGGCGGTGGTCTGCATGTAAAGCAGGCCGGGGTTCAGGGCGAAGAAGAGCGCTGCGACGACCGCGCCGGCCGGGCGCAGCCAGTAACGCGCCAGGCGCCACAGTCCGGCGACGCTGAGGACGTAGCAGGCCATGGAAGGGATGGCGCCGGCGATGCCGTTCTGCCACCAGGCCATGCGCGCGGCGAAGGGCAGCATGAGCAGGTGGGGAAAGGGGAGCCAGACGGAGCCGATCTGGCGGATGCCGGGGTTCAGCGAGTCGAGGATGCGGCG
>DATJNE010000205.1:0-4141 GCA_035508305.1 Acidobacteriaceae bacterium
TCGGAGAGCTTGTGGACCTGGCCGTGGGAGTCGGTGGCGGTGAAGTCGGGGGCAGGGTCGCCGACGCGGACGGCGAAGGCGGGGAGCGCAAGGGCGGCAAGGACGGCGACGGCGAGGATGGGGAGGCGATGCATGGGAGACGCTCCTGGGGGTGGCCGGGTTACGGGTGACGGGTTGCGGGTGGGGCGACGGGCCGCCTGTGGGATATTGGACGCGGGGCGGCGCCGGATTGTCTATCGGCAGGACGCGAGTGGGAGCGCCGACGGCGCGATGCGCGCTGCGGGGAGGGGTTTTTCGCGGTGGGCGGGGTGAGACCCCCCCACGGTGTCTCGCAGAATCAACAGGATACGGAGGGGTCGACCTCTGGTGTTATCTGATGGGTTAACATCGGATTCTCCGAGGCATACGGGCTGGGCGGAGGACGGAAGCCAGCTGCGCGCGAGGAGCCGTTTCAAGAGGCCGGGACCGGCTGCAGGTGACGCGAGAAATCTCTGAAAAGAGCTTCGACCCCCTTCCCGCTCGAAAGGAATCAGAGAGATCCGGAGGGGTTGCCCCCATCTGTTGGCGAGTTGGTTAGCTGCGCCTGCGGTGTACCGAGGTTCTCAAAGAGCGCGACTGCCATCGGCCTGGGCCGGTGCGGATCGAAAAGCAGAAGCCCCGTCTCCGCATTGGGGACAGGGCTTTCTGTACCTTCAGGATCGAACAGAGTGCAGCCAGAAGCAAGCGAAATCAGGTCCTCGGACGGTACGCAGGTACCGTGCGCGGAAAGGAGGTTCCTGGCCCCTCCGCTAGTACACTTCTGTGACCACGCCGTGGATCGCCTGGGTCCCGAAATGCTTGGTCGCCGGCGAAGGCGTTCCGGATGCCAGGTTGACGAATTGCATGGTCATATTCGAGTAAGGGACCGAACCCGCGACGAAATCTCCGCCCGTGACGCAGATCTGCAGCACCGAGGAGGGCGGGCTCGTTTCGAACGGCGCCGGACTCCCGTTCGCCGCCAACAAATCCACCGTGCCGGTGAACTGAAAGCCCTGGTCGGTTTTCGGACTTTCCGGGGGGAATGCGGGGCAGCCCACCATGTTCCAGGTGACTTTGGCGCCCTTCAAAGCAATGTGGTGCGTGTGCGCTCCGCGAGTCGAAGGATCGGTCGGATTGACAAATCCGGTCGTGACGCCATAGTCCGACGTTTCCATATTGAACTCGGCCAGAAAATCAGCGGTATTCGAAGCCGTGTTCAGCGCGATCTTCCAGGTGCCCCGCATCTCATAGGGGCCGTTGCCCACATTGGAGGGCGTGTAGTCGTTCAGCGTGCCGGTGAACTGCACTTCGGGCTGGTGCCGCACCTGGGCCCAGGCCGGCCCTCGCGCCAGCAGGACGACGGCCATCGCTCCGAGGATCCACAGGGGCGCTTTGCTGCACATTCTCATGGGAGATCTCCGGTTATGAAATTGGCGCATTTCCCCCCCGCGCTCGCGTCATTCCCAGACTCTTTCCCAGCCTGGAAGCGTACCGTAGCGAGGAGCCGCGCCTGCACTCCACAAACCATCCCCCCCGCGGCACGCCCATTCAAGCAGCAAGACGCTGAACGGCCACCTGCCGTCAAATGCCGTCTCTTGCAGTCCTGATGACCAGCGTTACAATCGGCTCATCGACTGCGAGAAACGCGGGACCGCCCCGGGGAGATCGCTATGACCGAGCCGTCGAATGCCCTGACTCTGAAGAAGGAGCCAGGTCGACGGCTGGATTCGTGGAAGGAGATTGCGACTTACCTCATCCGCGACGTCACCACCGTTCAGCGATGGGAGAAGCGGGAAGGGATGCCGGTCCATCGGCACCAGCATGATAAGCGCGGCTCCGTCTATGCCCTGAGCGGTGAACTGGACGCCTGGATCGAGAGCCGCCGTACGCCCGCGGACGAGCCGAAATCCAGGCTCGAGACGCAAGCGTCCCAGGCCCCGCAGAAGTCGCCCCCGGCGCGGGGCGCACCGGGAGTCCGTCTCTGGCTGGCTCTCGGCGCTTTTGTTTGTCTCAGCACGGTGGCCGCAGGTTGGCTGGTGGTGCGGCATCGGGCCGCTGGCGGCGCTTCATCCCGTATCCAGTCGATCGCCGTCCTGCCCCTGCGCAACATCTCACAGAATCCAGGGCAGGAATATCTGGCCGACGGCATCACAGAGGCTCTCATCGACCGCCTCTCGGAAATCCACGATCTCCGCGTCATCTCTCGCACCTCGGTGATGCGCTTCAGGAATCCGCAACAATCGGTGCCTGAAATCGCAAAGGCTTTGCACGTGGATGCGGTCGTCGAAGGATCGGTGATCCGCGACGGCAGCCGGATCCGCGTCACGGCGCAGCTGATCCGGGCAGCCACCGACGAACACTTCTGGTCAGTAACCTACGACCGCGAGCTGCGGGACGCGCTCACGCTCGAAAGTGAACTCGCGCAGCTGATCGCCGCGAAAGTGGAGGCGACGGCGACCGGGGAAGAGCGCCAGCGCCTCGCTGCAGCCCGTTCTGTCGAGCCTGAAGTCTACGAAAGCTATCTGAAGGGCCGGTTTGCTCTGACCCATGCCAATGGCAGAGCCGACATGGAGCAAAGCATCGGCTATTTCGAGGATGCGATCCATCGAGACTCAACCTTCGCGCCGGCTTACCTGGGCGCGGCGGAAGCATGGAGCGATCTTGGGACGGTCTTCGTGGGGGTGGCTCCGCAGCAGACGCGGCCTCAGGTCATCGGTTTTGCGCGCCAGGCGCTCGCTCTCGATCCCGACCTGGTGGGGGCCCACGTCGTCCTGGCCAACGTTCTGCAGGAAGAGTGGCACTGGACGGAAGCCGAGTCGGAATACAGGCGCGCTCTTGCACTCAACCCCAACGACGCAACGGCCCAGGCGGAGTTTGCCTCGTGGCTCTCCTGCCAGGGCCGTATCGACGAGTCCGTCACCTGGATCCGCCGCGCTCGCGCTCTGGACCCGACCGGGGTCTCCGGCAACGATGTGGCCTGGATTCTCTTTCAGGCCCACCGCTACGATGAGGCCATCCGGGAGTCGCGCAGCGTTCTGGCGATCGAGCCGGACAGTGCCTCCGGTCTTGTCGATCTCGGGTTTTCCCTGATCGCCAATAACCAGCCTGCGGATGCCATCCCCGCCCTGGAGAAAGCCCTGTCCCTCACGGGAGGCAGCCCGGCTGCAACCGGCGTGCTCATCCGCGCCTATGCCCACGCCGGCCGGCGCAGCGACGCGCTCCACCTGCTCGCGCAACTCAACCAGCGCCGTAAGTCGGGCTACGTTCCCGCCGGCGCCTTCGTGAATGCGTGGCTCGGGCTCGGCGACAACCAAGAGGCCTTCTATTGGCTCGAACAGGCTTACCGGGAGCAGTCGAATATCCTGCAATTCGTTAAGACCCATCCGTACTTCGATCCGATCCGCAGCGATCCCCGATTCGCGGACCTGATCCATCGCGTCGGGCTTGGATAACCGAATCCCGGTGGCCGGCGCTCTGCGAGGGCTCCATCGCGACACGAGCGTCGACGGTGTGGCTGGATTGTCGGCGATCCTTCCTTGGGGAGGGCGGGGTCGGAGTCTGAAAGGTCGTTGCCAGATGACTGGCTGGCTGGGACTCCGGGGCTGAAGCCCCCGATTGTTGGAGAGCGCTGATTTCCCCGGCCTGAAGGCCGGGGCTTCTACCGCCGTGCCGCTGGCGCGGCACTGCAAGCCCGGTTCGTATTCTGCCAGCTGTGGGGCGTATCACCGGCAACTCGGAAGTCTTGAGCCAGGCTCGCGGCAGATAAGCGACCGCAGATCCTTCATCGCGCCGCCGCTCAGGATGACAGGCTGGAATTTGTCTTTATTTGTCTTTCCAACCTCCTAATCCTGCAAATCTGGCAAATCCAGCAAATTGAGGAATCTGTAACTTACGCATTCTCAATGCTGCCTTGACTCGTGCCCTGATTGCAGGGAGCTATCGCAAGCGGTTTGTTTTCAGTGGTGTCTGTCTGGCGAGTCGAGATTTGCCTTTAATTTGCCTTACCAATTCGGGGAGGGACCGCTTCGGCGGCAAACTCCCGGGAATGCCGACCACACAGACATCTCGCCCGGAACTCGGCTAGTCTGACCTCATGCATGTGGCTGACATCATCAGCGAATTA
>DATJNE010000206.1:0-38818 GCA_035508305.1 Acidobacteriaceae bacterium
TTTGCCGGCAGGAAGAATGCCGACGACCCCTGGCAAATCTGGCAGATCCCGGCGGACGGCGGAACGCCTCTGCTGGCGCGCGCCGCGAAGACCGATCTCATTCGCCCGCTCTGGATGCCGGAGGGGCGTCTGGTGGACGCACGCCGGTCAGCTGCAGGCTTTGTGCTGGAGACGGCCGGGCTTGATGGATCGGCAGCGCAGCCCCTCAGCTATCTGCCCGGCAGTTTCATTCCCGACGATGTGCTGCGCGACGGTCGCGTGCTGTTCGAATCGGGATTCCCCCTCGGCCAGGGTGCGACGCCGGAGATGTTCCTCGTCTACGCGGACGGCAGCGGCGTCGAAAGCGTGCGTTGCGACCACGGAACGGCACGCGAGCACGGCCGCCAGATCGAGTCCGGCGACATCGTCTTCACCCACGGCCATCGCCTGGCCCGGTTCACATCGCCGCTGGCCGAAGAGGCCCCCATTGCAGCCCCCCCGGGGGACTATGCGGGGGACGTCGCGGAACTACCGGATGGCCGCTGGCTCCTTTCAACCCGCAGCAACGGAGAACGCCGTTTTGCCCTCACCGTCTGGAAGTCAGGTTCCGCGAAGCTGACCGTTCTCGCGCGCGCACCGCAGCAGGATCTGGTCGAGCCAGTTGTCGTCGCCCCCCGCCCGGTGCCGAATCGTCATCCCACCGCGCTTCACCCCTGGACCTTCGGCAATCTGCTGGCGCTCGATGCGCGGCAGTCGCGCCGCGGTGCGCTGCAGGTTGCGCCGGCGCTCGTGCAGGCCGAGACCCTCAGCCCCGACGGCCGCGTCCTTTCGCTGGGAACGGCGAGGGTGGAGAAGGACGGTTCCTTCTTCGTCCAGGCCGCCGGCGACCGGCCGCTGCGCTTCATTCTGCTCGACGCGTCGGGCCATCCGCTTCGCGAAGAGCACGGCTGGTTCTGGGTGCGCCGCGGGGAACAACGCATCTGCGTCGGCTGCCATACCGGGCCGGAGCGCGCGCCGGAGAATCGTGTTCCCCTCGTGCTGCTGCGCACCACCACCCCCGCCGACCTCACCGGTGACGGTCCGGCGGCGACAGCCACGCTCGCGGGAGGTCACTGAGATGCAACTGCGCTGGTTCGTGATCTTCGGCATGGCCACGGTTGCCATCGCCCAGAGGCCGATGCCCGCCGTGACTCCTCGCCCTGCCTCGAAGCTCCACGCCTCCCAGACACCAGAGACGAAAGCCCGAATCCGCTTCGAGGATGCGACAGCGAAGGCCGGCATCGACGCCACCGACGACTTTGGATCGGCGCAGCTGGGTTCGCTCCTCGAGGGCACCGGCGCGGGCTGCGTGTGGTTCGACTACAACAACGACGGGTTGCCGGACCTTTACGTACTCAGCGGCCGAACGCTGCCGGCCTCGATGACGCCCCACCCGCTCGCGGCCCCACCCAGCCCTCCCCCGCAGAATCACCTCTATCGCAACAACGGCGATGGCACCTTCACCGATGTGACCGAACAGGCCGGACTGAATCCGGATTTGTATTCCGTCGCCGTGACCGCGGCCGATTACGACAACGATGGCTACGAAGACTTGCTGGTCACCGGTTACGGACGAGTGATTCTCTACCACAACAACGGCAACGGCACCTTCACCGATGTCACCGCGAAAGCCGGCCTGAAGGTCGACGGCTGGTCGATCAGCTCCACCTGGCTCGACTACGACAAAGACGGCTGCCTGGACCTGTTCGTCGGCCGCTACGTGAAATTCGATCCCACCTACCACAATTACTATGCTGCCGATAACTACCCCGGCCCGCTCGATTACGAGGGCGAGTCCAACAAGTTATTCCACAACAACTGTGATGGCACTTTCACCGATGTCACGGAGAAGTCGGGCATCGGCGCCTACATCGGACGCACCATGGGCGTCACGGCGGCGGACTTCGACGGCGATGGCTGGCCCGACATCTACGTCGCCAACGACCGCACGGAAAATTTCCTCTTCCGCAACAAGCACGATGGCACCTTCGAGGAGATCGCCGGCGACGCCGGCGTCGCCTACGGACAGAATGGCGAGGCGACTTCGTCGATGGGCCCTGTCTTCGCCGACATCACCGGGAGCGGTCGGCTCGATCTGTGGGTGAGCGACGCCCACTACAACCGCCTCATGAAAAACAACGGCAAGGGCGGATTCGATGACATTGGCATCGCGTCCGGCCTTTCGCAGGCCAATGCGCAGTATGTGAGCTGGGGCTCCGGCGTCTACGACTTCGATAACGATGGCTGGCTCGACATCCTGGTCTTCCATGGCGGCCTCATTCACCTCATCCCTCAGGAGCACTCTGTCTTTCGCGGCCTCGGAACGGGCAAGTTTGAAGACGTATCCAATACCGCTGGACCGGTTCTCAATGCCCGCACCGTGGCCCGCGGCGCCTGTTTCGCCGATTACGACAACGACGGCAAGGTCGACGCCTGGGTCGTGAACCTCGGCGCGCGAGGCACGCTCCTGCACAACGTCTCGACTGCAACCGGGCACTGGATCGCGATTCGTCTCCAGGGCGCGAGGACGGATAAGACCAAAACCGGCAGCAACCGCGACGGCATCGGCGCGCGCGTCGAAGTCTGGGCCGGCGGCCGCGAACAGATCGCCGAACGCGTCGCCTCCTCCGGGTATCTCTCCCAGAATGACGGGCGTCTGCACTTCGGACTTGGTGCGGCCGCCAGGGTGGACAAGATCGTCGTGCGCTGGCCGAGCGGCCGGCAACAAATCCTGGAAAACCAGAGCGTCGACCGCGTGCTCACCGTCGAGGAGCCGCAATGACGCGTCGCGCCGTCCTCGGCTTCGGATCCGCCCTGCTTCTGGCCGCTGCGGCACTGGGGCGCCCGCCTATCGCAAGCGGCACCGGCTATCCCTCACTCGACGCCACCGAACCGTATGCCTCGCCTCTCGAACTTCTGCTCTCTCCCGACGGCGCGCGCCTGTATGTCCTCTGCCAGGGAACCGGCGACATCCGCATTCTGGATACAAAGAGCGGCCAGACGCTGCGCACCATCCCCGTTGGCCGGGTTCCGCGCGGCGTCTCTCTGTCCCCCGACGGCAGGCTTCTCTTCGTCGCGAACTCCTGGGACGATACGGTCACCGTCATTGATACGAATTCTGAAACGGTGCAGGCTGCCTGGCCGGCAGGCTACGAGCCGTCGAGTGTGGAAGAGAACCGAAGCGGCACGCTGCTCTACGTGGCCGACCGCATCGGCAACGACATCACGGTCCTCAATGCGTCGACCGGAGCCGAACAGGAAACGCTGGAAGCGGGGCGCGGAGCCAGCTATCTGGCCATGAGCGCGGATGGCAGCCGCCTCTACGCGACTCACGTCTATCCCAATCCCACGCCGAACCGTACGCCGCCGCGCTCGGAGATCACCGTGATCGATCCGCAGCGTGCGCAGGTGATCGGCCGGATCCCTTTGCCGTACATCGCCGGCGGTTTCCACATAGCGCTGTCGCGCGACGGACGGCTCGGCGTCGCCGCCGAGCTGCATCCGAAGAACCTCGTCCCCCTGGCGCATGTGGAACACGGGTGGGCCTTCGTCGACACGCTGACCCTCTTTGGGGCCGACGTTGGCAAGCCGGTCGAGGTGCCGCTGGACGAACTCGATCGCTACTACGCTCGCCCCTTCGGCGTCGCGATTGCTCCCGACAAATCGCGCATCTATGTCAGCCACGGCGGCGCCGACTGCGTCTCCGTCATTGATGTCCACCGCATGCTGGCTTATATCCACATGCATCCTGCGCCTTTTGCCGAAGACCTCGCGGCCAGTGCGCATTATGTCGTAACTCGCATTGCGGTGGGTAAAAACCCTCGCGGGATCCTGCTGAGCCGCGATGGCGCGCGCCTCTATGTCGCGAATCGCCTCGACGACACCATCAGCGTGGTCGATACGCGAACGCTGCGAGTAACGCAGACGATCCGGCTGGCGGGTCCTGAGTCCATCTCGCCCCTGCGTCGCGGGGAGCAAATCTTTTACTCCGCCCGGTATGCCTTCCAGGGACAGTTCGGCTGCGCCAACTGCCACATCGACTCGACCTTCGACGGCTTGCAGTGGGATCTGGAGCCGGACGGTTTCGGCCGCGATATCGTCGACAACCGGCTGATCGAAGACCTGCGCGGTACCGAGCCCTTCAAGTGGAACGGCGGCAACCCGACGCTGGTGAAAGAGTGCGGCATCCGCACGGAGATGTACTTTTGGCGGTCGCAGAACTATGACGACCTGCAGCTGACCGACCTCGTTCTCTACATTCGCAGTCTTCCCTCAAGGCCCAATCGCTGGCGCGCGCCCAATGGCGAGCTGACATCGGCCCAGGCACGCGGGCGGGCGATCTTCGATCGCACCGTGGACAAACTCGGGCTGCCGATCCCGCAAAGCAACCAGTGCGCCTACTGCCACGGCGGGCCGAAGGGCACCAGCCAGAAGTCCTTCGATGTCGGGACGAAAAAAAATACCGACAACACCGGCCTGCTCGACACCCCACAGCTGAGCAACATTGCGCTCACCGCGCCTTATCTGCACGACGGATCGGCGCAGACGCTGGAAGAGATCTGGACCATGTACAACCCTCACGACCGCCACGGCCGGACTAACGATCTGACCAAAGACGAACTCAACGACCTGATTGAGTATCTGAGGACGCGATGAACAGGGCAATCGGGATCGCGCTATTGGCGACGGTGGCGAGCTCACCCGGGCTTGCCGGGCAAAGCAGGCCCCGGCCCGTAAATCACATTCGTGCTGTCGCACAACAAGCGGCCCCTCCCGCAATACCGCGCTTCCGCTTCGAGAACTTCACCACGGCGAACGGGCTGCCGGACGATCACGTCTATGCCGTCCTGGTGGATGGCGACCGCATCTGGGCCGGCACCGACAACGGACTCGCCGAATACGAGAACGGCCGCTGGAAGGTGTACACCACAGCGGACGGCCTGGCGCATCGGGCGGTGCTTTCTCTTGCGCTCGATAAACGCACGGGCGCCGTGTGGGCCGGAACCATGGGAGGACTCAGCCGCATTTCCGCCGGACGCATCGACACCTACACACAGCTGAACTCCGGCCTCAGCAACGACGTCGTCTACGGTGTCTCCGTCGAGGGAGAGAACGTCTGGGTTGCTACGGCCGCCGGCGCCTGCCGGCTCAATACGCGCACCGGCGAGTGGTCGCTCTATAACGAGCGCAACACGCCCATGATTGAAATCTGGGCGTACGGCGTCTCCGCAGCGCCGGACAAGGTCTATTACGCGATCTGGGGCAGCGGGTTGCTCGAGTACAACCAGAGAACCGGCGTGTGGGATAAATACGAAGACCCCGACGGCGAAAACGAGATCGTCCTGCTCCGGGACCAGGGACTTATCCACGAGATCACCAGCTCGGTGAGTTATGTCGACGGCATCGTGTGGGTGTCGACCTATTTCGGCGACAGCCGCTACGACGGACGCTACTGGCATAACTTCCTCACGAAAGACAGCGGTCTGCCGAGCAATTTCACCAACTACGTAAAAGGAGTCGATCGCAACCGCGCCTGGTTCTGCACGGACAAGGGCCTGGCTTACTACGACGGCACGAACTGGGCCGTCTACCGGCCCTCCCTCGCGACCGGTAAGCCGGAAATGATGGTGCGCGACGCCGCAGGTGCAGTCACCGAAATTCCCGTCGCCACGGCGCCCGCGCATAACTACATCCTCGGAATTGATTTTCAGGGCCGCGATATCTGGGTCGCGACCGCAAAAGGGCTTAGTCACGGAATTCATCAACCATAGGAGAGAGTTATGAGTGCAATTGCAGAGTTACTGGAGGGTCTGGCCCACGCTCCGATTCAGAAGCGGGCGATGACGAATCACGGCGTTTTGAACGAGGCCTATGCCTATGCAAAGCCCAGTTCGTTTTCCCGTGGAATGCGTATCGACCTGAACGGCCTGACCATCCTGCTGATTTCGGGTACCGCGAGCATCGACGAGAGCGGGACCAGCGTTCACGTCGGCGATCTGCGCGCGCAGTGCCGGCGCACCTTCGCCAACATCACCGGGCTGCTCGCGAGCGAAGGCTGCACCTGGAAGGACATCGTGCGCACCAGTTGCTATCTGCGCGACATCGACCGCGACTACGAAGCCTTCAACGAGGAGCGGACGGCGTTCTACAGGGAGCAGGGACTCGATCCTCTGCCGGCTTCGACCGGCATCCAGGCAAAATTGTGCCGCCCGGAGCTGCTGGTGGAGATCGAAGCCATCGCGATGATTCTCACCCCGAAGAAAGAAGAGTAGCGGCCATGAAGCGGGGAACCGCATGGACGAGCAGGCTCGCGGCCCGAGCCGTGCTGGCGCTCGCGGCAGGGCTGTGTCTGCCCGTCGCGCTCGCGGCGCAGGTCATCGACGGTCCTGGCGCGATGACGCCCGGGCCGGGTTGCTCGTGCGGAGCGCATCCGCCTGGACTGCCCCCCAACCGGACCGTCGAACCCTATGCCGGAACGCCGAAGGATCTCGAGCCCTACGAGAATTTCGCGCAGCCTTACTTCCGCAACTACACCACGCCGAGCATCTACGCGGGCTCCGGACGCGACATCCCCGATCCCAAGAACATCGGCGAAGTCCGCATCGGCTTCCTGGGGCCGGTCGAGAAGCAGGCCGATCAGGTCTTCGGCCTGCGCATGCTCCACGGCGCACAGCTCGCCTTGGATGAGGCCAACGCGCGCGGCGGCTACGGCGGCACGCCGTTCCGGCTCATGATCCACGACGACTACACGAACTGGCAGTTCGGCGCCGAGGGTGGGGCGACCAGGCCCACCGATTCGGCCATCTGGGGCGCGGCGCTCGACGAAGCCGTGAAGATGATCTACGACGAGCAGGACTGGGCGATCTTCGGCTCCATTAGCTCCGAGTCGACGCATATGATCCTGCGACTGGCGCTGAAGGCGGAGATCCCCGTCGTCAACTCCGCCTCCACGGACCCGACCATCCCGGAAACCTATATCCCCTGGTACTTCACGGATATTCAGGACGACCGGGTGCAGTGTTACACGCTCGCGCGGCGCATCTTCACTGAATTGGGTCTGAAGCGCGCCGCTCTGTTGCGCGTCAACAGCCGCTACGGGCGCATGGGCGTAGGCAAGTTCCGCGATGCCTCACGGCGCCTCGGCCACCCCGTGGTGATCGAACAAAAATTCCTGCCCGGCGATACGGATTTTCGCCGGTCGCTGCGCATTATTCAGGATTCACGCGCTGATGCCATCGTGCTCTGGGCCAACGAAACGGAGACCGCGGAAATTCTCACGCAGATGCGCGAACTGGGCATGCATCAGCGGGTCTTCGGCAGCTACCGGACTCTCGGCGACGAACTGCTGGCGAAGGCCGGACCGGCTGCGGAGGGATTTGAAGCGGTCTATCCCTACGATCCGGCCCGGACCGATCCTAAGTGGCTGGCCTTTGTCGGGGATTACCAGGCCCGTTACCGCGAAAAACCGGAGCAGTTCGCGGCGCTCGCCTACGACGCGATGAATATTCTCCTCCAGTCCATCTGCCGGGCGGGGCTCAATCGCGCGCGCATCCAGGATGCCCTCGACCAGGTGTATCGATATGACGGCGTCACCGGGCCCATGCTCTTCGATCCAAACAATAAGAACGTGAGCCCGATGTTCCTCGGCACCGTGCTGGATCGGACGATCGCTTATCGTGTGGAACCGATCGGTGGAAGCGGCCAGCCGGCAGCGGCCGGCGGTCAGCGCGAACCGATGGGTGGCGTGCCCTATGCGCGCGTCGGGGAAGACGGCGTGCGTTACTTCGGCCCGCATCCGCCGGACATTCCCCGGGGCGAGGCGAAGATTGTGCTCTTCGGACCCCACGCGGCTGCGGTCGCTGCGAACAGCGATGTGCAAAAGGCGCTGGCTTCCAGTTCCGAGATTTCCGGCGTGATTCCCGTGGAGAGCGCGCAGAACTGGGGCACCGCCTCAACCCAGCTCGTCCACGCGCTCACCTACGAACATGCGCTGGCCATCGTCGCGCTCGATCGCGACTGCGCCCACCTGGCCGAGCAGCTCTCGCTGAAGGCCTTTGTCCCCGTGGTGGCGTTGGCCGATGACCGCGCGCTTACCGCAACCAATATTCCGTGGATCTTTCGCCTGCCTGCTCATGCAGGACCTGACGAAGCAATCCGCGTCCTGGTCGACGCAGCGCAAAAGAGCGGCGACAATCCCGAAAAGCTGCGTACCGTGCTCGCTTCCGGAGCCACAATCGGCGGAGTGAAGTTTCGCGATACAGGAGAACCGGAGCGGTAACCGGACTTACGCCGTTGCCAGGCTGGGCCGTGGCGCAGAAACCACCTTCGACTTCGCCCTCGCCTTCTCCGTCTCCAGCGTCACCAGTTCCCACGCCGAGCGGTCGCGCAGCAGGCGCGAAACCAGCGCAGTATGCATCGCGTGTCCGGCTCGCTCCGCCACCACGTGGCCGAGAATGTGGTAGCCGGCCAGCGCCAGATCGCCAATCAGATCCAGCACCTTGTGGCGAGCAAACTCGTCGCGGAAGCGAAGGTTGCCGTTCAACACGCCCTGGCGGCTCAGCACGATCACGCTTTCTTCTGTGGCGCCGCGAATCAGCCCCATGTCTCGCAGCTTCTTCTCGTCTTCGCGCCAGCCGAAGGTGCGAGCCGGAGCGATTTCCCGCTCGTATGCGCCCGTGGCCAGGTCCACCGTGTATCCCTGCTGTCCGATCGGTGCGGGAAAATCGATCTTGTACGAAACCGAATAGCCGTTGCCCGGATAGACGCCGATGAACTTGTCGCCCTCGCGCACCTCGACGCTCTTCAGGATGCGCAGATACTCGCGCCGCCGCCGCTGGCTCTTTAGCCCGACTTCGCGGAAGGCCTGTGTGTAAGGCAGCGCGCTGCCGTCCAGAATCGGCAACTCCAGGTTGTCCAGTTCCACCAGCACGTTGTCGACGCCCGAGCCCAGCAGCGCGGACAGAAGATGCTCCGTGGTGGAGATCAGAACGCCTTGGCGCATCAGGCTGGTCGCGTAGCTTACCTTGGCCACATTGCGGCCCGTAGCGGTGATCTCAAAGCCGTCCAGATCCGTCCGGCGAAAAACGACGCCGGAACCAGCCGAGGCGGGCAGCAGGCGCATGCGAACCGTTGCACCGCTGTGAAGGCCAACGCCGGCGAACTCGATCGGGGAGGAAATTGTGTTTTCCAGGTGCGATGATTCAGCCAAGCGCTTTCCTCAATGAAGACATAGACTACAACCCGAACGGAAAAGTTGTAGTGTGGCAAATTCGCCACATAGGATTACCAAAGTTTACAGTGGCACGAGAAGACTCTATCCATGGCAACCAACCAGAAAACAAACACTTCCGTCAATCAGCCTCTGCAAAAAGAAATCGCCGCAGCCGAGGCGAAGTTGATGGATCGGATACGCCGGCTCGTCGCCATCGAGTCCCCCAGCGACAACAAGGCCGCTGTCGACCGCTGCGCCGATGTTCTGGCCGCGCTGGCGGTATCCCTCGGCGCAAAGGTCCGCCGGCACCGGCAACGCGCCTTCGCCGACCTCCTCGAGTTGCGCTTCGAACAGGCCCCGAAAAGCGGCAGAAGCCGCGCCCCGCTGATGCTCCTCGGGCACCTCGATACGGTTTGGCCCCTCGGAACACTATCCGCCATGCCCTTCCGCGTCGAGAAGGGGAGGATCTGGGGGCCCGGTGTGCTCGACATGAAGGCCGGCGTCGCCATGGGCCTGACCGCGCTGGAAGCTTTGCGCGCGACCGGCACCCTGGAGCGGCCAGTGATTTTTCTTCTCAACGGTGACGAAGAGGTAGGCAGCACAGTCTCAAGGCCTGCTACGGAAAAGCTGGCGCGGCAGTGTGCGGCGGTTTTTGTGCTCGAGCCCGCGCAGGGCCTGGCCGGGGCCTACAAGACCGCGCGCAAAGGCGTGGGAAATTACACGCTGCGGGTGCAGGGGGTCGCCGCGCACGCCGGCGTCGATTTTGAGAAGGGTCACAGCGCTATCAACGAGATGGCCTGGCAACTGGAGAAGGTCCGCGGATTCACCGATCTGGATAGCGGCCTGACCGTGAATGCTGGCGTCATTCGCGGTGGGACCCGGACGAACGTTGTCGCTGCCCAAGCGGAGGCCCAGATCGATGTGCGCATTGCCCAGGCCAAAGACGCCCCCCGGATCGACCGGCGCTTTCACTCTCTGCGCGTTCGCGACCGCCGCTGCGTCCTGCAGGTGGAGGGCGGCATGAACCGTCCCCCCATGGAACGGAGCCGCGCCACCGTTGCTCTTTTCCGTCGCGCCGCGACATTGGCGACGGGTCTCGGGTTCTCACTGGCGGAAGCCGCTACAGGAGGCGGTTCCGACGGTAACTTCACCGCTGCGCTCGGAGTGCCCACCCTCGATGGAATGGGTGCAGTCGGCGAAGGGGCTCATGCATCTCATGAGTCGGTGTTGTTGCAGGAATTGCTGCCGAGGACTTCGTTGCTGGCGGAGATGATTCGAAACACCTGAGGGGACATTCCGATGCTGAAGCTGATGGAAATCGGTCTGCTGGCGGCGACGCTCCTGATTATTCTGGGCCTGGTGATGGCCGGCCAGCCCGAAGCTCCGCCCATCTCCGATCACGCCATCGGCGCACGGAAACCCGAGGACGAGTCCCGGCAGAAGGCCAGCTAGGAACCGGCCCTCCGTACCGAAATCCTCCGCGAATCGAAGCGTCTGAGTTGTCCTCCGCTTGGCGGCTCCGCCAGGACGGCAGTCCTCAGGGAACGACAACCTGGGCTACGACTCCGGCGCGCAGCCGTTGCTCAATGCCCTCCATCATGCTGGCCACCAGCGCCAGCGGTAACCCCATGACATTGAAGTAGCAGCCGTGTACCCGTGGGATCCAGCGCGCGGCACGCCCCTGGATGCCGTACGCCCCGGCCTTGCCCCGCGGTTCGCCGGTCGCGATGTATTCCGCCAACTCCTCCTCCGTGGGAGTAAGCATCGTCACCCATGTGACCTCCGCCGCGACCTCGGTGATGGCGTCGCCGGCCGTCGGAGCCACCAGCGCGACCCCGGTGATGACCTTGTGCGTCGCGCCCGCCAGGAGTCGCAGCATGCGCGCTGCATCGGCATCGTCTTCGGGTTTGGCGAGGATTTCCCCGTTTGGAGCAACCACCGTGGTGTCGGCGCCAAGGATGATCGCCGGCCCGTCAGCCCTGTGGCGCAGCGCAGCCAGCTCCGGCGAGCCGGCAACCGCCTCAGCCTTTTCCCGCGCCAATCGCAGCACATAACCGATGGGTGCCTCTCCCGGCCGCAGATCTTCCGGAATGTCGGCGGGAACGACTTCGAACGCATACCCAGCCTGCGCAAGCAGATCGCGGCGTCGCGGCGATGCGGAAGCCAGCACCAGCATGGAGAGATTATGGCAGACAGGAGACGGACGGATTCTTCCACCGAAGCCCCGGGGAAACGAACGAAGTCAGCATCGGCAGAGGCCAGCCCGGCCGCCTGTTCGCGAAAGCGATCTGATGCACGGTCCCGAGTGCTCCCCCTTACGAGTGTTCCGGACTCGACCCCGGCTCCGGGAAATCGCTGTCGCTGTCCTTGATCTCCTCATCGGCGTCGCGATGCGGCAGTTGATTCGCCAGCCGGTTGTGCAGCTCACCCCGCCGTGACGCTTCCGGCGGCGTGTCTTCGATCGCTCCTTTGTTCACATCCGCATCTCTGCTTTTCATCCTGCCTCCCCGAACCCGCCGCTGCGCGTTCCTGGAATGGATGCACGCGGGCAAAGCCCCGATGCTCGCCCTTCCCGTCTCAGGATCGGCTCTGTGACCTGCTATTGTGGACCCGTTGACGGCTCGATTCAATCCGGTCGATCTGCTCGCCGTGGCTCTGCTCGAAGCCCGCAAAGGACGCGACGAAGGCGGCATCCCCATCGGCGCCGCCATCTTTACCCGCGACGGCCAGTTGCTGGCCTCCGGGCGCAACCGGCGCGTCCAGCACGGCGATCCCTCCGCCCACGGCGAGACCGACGCCTTTCGCAACGCCGGACGCCAGCGTTCCTGGCGCGATCTCATCATGGTTACCACCCTGGCCCCCTGCTGGTATTGCAGCGGACTGGTCCGGCAGTTCGGCTTCCGTACGCTCATCGTGGGGGAAAGCCGAACCTTTCCGGGAGGGCTGGAATGGCTGCGCTCGCTCGGTGTCGAAGTCATGGACCTCGATTCTCAGGAGTGCGCCGATCTGATGGGCGCCTTTATCCGCGAGCACCCCGACATCTGGAACGAAGACATCGGCGAGTAAGACGGCTATCCCAAAAACACTGACAAAATTGCCCGGGTATCCTCAGGAAGAAACCCGGGCGTCGTTTTTCGCTCGCTTCAGGTCAGACGGCGACCGCCTGCTCGCGAGCTCGGGAGGCCTTCTCCACCCATTCCCGCGCCTCGGCCGATTTCTTCCACTCGCCCGCCACCTGTCGCGTGGAGACGTTGAGCCGGTTCCACACGTTGATCAGCCCGATGCTCAGCAGGAGAGCCGCCAGTTGCTTCTCGTCGTAGTGGCGCGCAGCCCGGTCCCACACCGCATCGGGCACCGGATCGGGGTTGTCGCTCAGCCGCGTCACCGCTTCCGCCAGCGCCAGAGCAGCGCGCTCCGCCGCCGTGAAATACGGGGCGTCGCGCCACGCCGCCACGGCCATCAGCCGCTCAGTGCTCTCGCCCGCCTTTTGCAGTTCGTGTGCGTGCATGTCGATGCACACGCTGCATCCGTTGATCTGGCTCACGCGCAGATGAACCAGTTGCGCCGTCGACTCGGGTAGTCCGCCTTTGTCGATGGCCGTCTTCAGCGCAAACATCGCCTGCATGGCGTCAGGAAAAAGCATCGCCGGGTTCTTCATTCGTGCCTGCATGGGGATGACCTCCTTGTCATCGCTTTCGGTTTTGGTCTTCATCACCATGACGAAGCGCAGTGGTCCGATGTGACCGCGCTCCCCTCAGGCCGTGGCTCGTTTTTTCGAAATGTCGCAGAGCATGTCGGAATGAATATTCAGCCCGATATTAGTCATGTTGTAGACGTGCTCGCTCGCCACCAGCCAGACGATCTCGCAGATTTGCTGCTCGGTGTAGTGCTGTTGCAGCCGTGCAAACGCCACCGGCTCCACCCGCTTGTTGCGCGTCAGCTCCGTGACGTAATCCAGCGCCGCGCATTCCGCCTCGCTGAACAGCGGGCTGGCGCCGTACTCTTCCAGAGCATCGAACTTCGCCTGGTTCATCCCGGCCTGAATCGTGAAGGCGCGGCCGATGTCGATGCAGAACAGGCAGACGTTGATGTGCGCGACCTGCTCGCGTATCAGCATCACGGTCTCCCGCGGCAGCGTCAGTTGCTTGTCCAGGTTTCCAATCTTGCCCACGAACTTGCCGAACCCCAGCGGCATCCGCGCCACAAATACCTTCAGCGGCGTCATCACCTTGCCGAATTGCCGCCGCGACATAGCATAGACCAGTTTCAACATCAGCCCCTTCGGCTTTTCAATGGGCGGAAGAAACGGCTCGTCGAATCCTGCGAAGCTCACATCGGGTTGTTTCATTTGTGCAAGCATACGAAACCTCCTGCCTTCCTGGAATCTCTCCTTACCTGGATGACGAACGAGAGTGCCCGGATGTGACAACCGCAGACCTGCCCACCGCACCGGCACTGCGATCGGGTGGAAGCAGCATCCGCGAGGCCAGGGTAAGGAGCGCAAAGGTAAGCGTAATGGCCATATACCCTGCGTCATGAAACACGGCATGCGATCCTGCCGCGCCTGTCATTTCAAAGAAGATTCCGGCATAGGCCCACTCTCTCAGCCGCGGAAGGCGAGGCAGCAGAAGCATCACGGCGCCGGGAATCTTCCACAGGCCGAGAATCGTAAGCAGATAGACCGGATACCCGAGATGGGAGACGACCATGCGAACATGCTCGGTTCGCATAAGGTCCATAATGCCGCCCACCCCGGTTTCAAGCGCGACAATCAAAGTTGCGACCCAGTACGCGATCCGGCGCGTTCGGGACGGAGGAAGAGTGGGCATGGAGCCTCCCTGTCACATCGAAGAAGATTCATTCGTCATCACTATGACGGATCGATGCGGGAGAATGTGACTCATGCATGAGCGTGATTGGCTGGCCGGGCAATTCGAGGAAAATCGAGGGCACCTGCGCGGCGTTGCCTACCGCATGCTCGGCTCGCTCAGCGACGCCGACGACGCCGTCCAGGAATCCTGGCTGCGCCTGAGCCGCAACGGCGCCGCAGGCATCGACAACCTCGGCGGCTGGCTCACCACCGTCGTCGCTCACGTCTGCCTCGATATGCTGCGCTCCCGTCAGGCGAAGCGCGAAGAGCCGCTCGAGTCGCCGGTCGGCGCTGAACCGCCTGCTCGCCCGCACGCGAAGACCAATCCCGAGAACGAGGCCGTGCTCGCGGACTCCGTCGGCCTCGCCCTCCTCGTGGTGCTCGACCGCCTCGATCCCGCCGAGCGTCTCGCCTTCGTGCTCCATGACCTCTTCGATCTGCCTTTCGAAGAAATCGCCGGGATCCTCGGCCGCTCGGAGGCAGCGGCGCGCCAGCTGGCCAGCCGCGCCCGGCGGCGTGTGCGCGGAGCCGACACCACCGCGCCCGACCGCATCGGCCGCCAGCGCCGCGTTGTCGACGCGTTTCTCGCTGCCCTGCGTGGCGGCGATCTGCCCGGACTCGTAACCCTCCTCGACCCCGACTTCACCGTGCATGCCGACGCCGCTTCCGCGCCAGGCCTCCCGCTGGGTGCCCGCGGCCCCGAGGCCTGGGCGAAACAGGCTCTGCAGACCGCCCGCGGCGCTGTCTACGCGCGCCCCGCCCTGGTGGACGGCGACGTGGGCATCGTCATCGCGCCGAGGGGCAAGCTCTTCCGCGTCCTCCGCCTCACTATCACCGGCGATCGAATCGCCTCGATGGAAGTCATCGGCGATCCGGAGCGCCTCCGCCGGCTCGACCTGGCCGTACTCGGCGATCCCGCCCCGCGCTGAAATGTCGCCGTGCGAACGCCGGCCAGTTTATGCGAAGCGGCTCGGCCCGCCGCGACGACGGCGGACCCGGCGCCGTGCCGCACTCCCGCCACCTGCGTGACGGCCACCACTGACAAGGGTTCGCCCGAAGACTATCCTGCGCGCATCGAGTGCAGGTGCTGCGATGAAAGCCATCGTCTATCGCCAGTTCGGTTCCCCGGAGGTCCTTCACTGTGAGGAAGTGGAAGAGCCGGCGCCCCGCAAGGGCGAGGTGCTCCTCCGGGTTCGCGCCGTCGGCCTCAATCCTCTGGACTGGAAGCTGATGAAAGGCGAGCCGCGCTTCCTGCGCCTCATCATGGGGCTGAACAAACCCAAACGTCCCGGCGTCGATGTCGCCGGCGAAGTGGAAGCCGTCGGACCCGACGTAACCCAGTTCAAGCCAGGTGACGCGATCTTCGGTTCCTGCCGCGGCGCGCTCGCTGAATATGTCTGTGCCCCCGCATCGGCGCTCACCATCAAACCGGAGAACCTCTCCTACGAGCAGGCCGCCTCCGTTCCCGTCGCGGCATGGACAGCCCTCCAGGGCCTGCGCGATAAAGGCCGCATCCAGCGCGGCTCCCGTGTGCTCATCAACGGCGCGGCCGGCGGCGTCGGTACCTTCGCCGTGCAGATCGCCAAATCCTTCGGCGCCGAGGTCACCGGCGTCTGCAGCACGAAGAACCTCGATAGGGTTCGCTCCATCGGAGCTGATCGCGTCATCGACTACACCCGGCACGATCCCTCCGAGCCTGACGTGCCTTATGACCTGATCCTGGAGTGTGTCGGCAACTTCTCCTTCGCACAGGTCCGGCGCATGCTGACGCCTCGTGGTACCGGCGTCATGGTCGGAGCGCGGCCCGATGTGTCCTTAGCGACGATCCTCGGCGGCATGCTCAGGATCCTGCTGTGGGCGCCCTTTATGAAGCAAAAGATCCGGACGTTCATCGCGAAGCGCAGCCAGAACGATCTGAATCGGATCGCCGGCCTCCTGCAGTCCGGTCAGATCACGCCTGTCATTGACCGTTGCTACGGCTTCGATCAGGTCCAGGAGGCCTTGCGCTACCTCGCCGCCGGCCACGCACGCGGCAAAGTCGTCGTCCGCGTCCCATAACTCCGCTCTCGCCTCCACGCGAAGCTCGCCCGCGTTACGGCGTCCGGAATCTCCAGTGTTCTGCCGCCTTTTCCGCCCTGGCCACCGGCAAAAACGGCACCCGATCCTCCCTGCAGATTGTCTGGATCGCCGGCCGTGCCGTCATCGGTCCACAGGGCAGCCCGCCCCCCGGCATCACCCATTGCCCCACCATCAGAAAGCGCTGCAGGCCAGGCAGGGTGTTCGGCAGCGAATGAAAGCTGGTTCCCGGCGCGATCAGCCACCCCTCCATGCTGCCTTTCCAGTTGCCCGTGTAGCGGATCACCGTCGCCGGCGTTGAGACGTCGACGACTTCAATCGCCGCGCGGACTCCCGGAATTCTCCGCTCCAGAACCTCGATCACCGCATTCGCCACTCGCCGCTTCTCCGCGCGATACCGCTCCGGATCGCTCCTGCGCAGTTCGGTCCAGTACCGGAAATTGCGCGTCGTCACCATGCTGGTCACCGCCGTCCTGCCCGCCGGCGCAAACGTGGGATCGAAGTGGAAGATGCGGAACCCGATGTTCCGGACATCCGTCTCGGGATCGATGCGGAGCGGCATATCGAGCATCCGGTTCACCATCGCCGGTTCCCCTGAGAGATCCATCGCCACGCCCAGCGATACCTGCAGATAGGAAGGAAAGGTCTTTCTCTCGTCGAAATCCTCGCGCACCGTTTCGTTCACGTAGTGTCCGCCCAGCAAATCGTAGATGGTCGCGTGACCATCCGCGGCCGAGATCACCCACTCCGCCGGAATCGTTTCTCCAGTGCTTAGTTGCACGCCCACAGCCGCGTTGTTCTCCACCAGGATGCGCTCCACACGCGCTCCGCATCGCAGTCGGCCGCCCAGGCTGGTCAGCTTCTGCTGGATCAGATGGATCAGAGCCTGCGAGCCGCCGATGGCATACCCTGCATCGCGCCCGTTCATCCACGCCAGCGATAAAACCAGCGCGATCGCGGACAGCTCCCCCATATCGCCCTCGCCAAAGAAGCTCCGCAGCAGCGGGTTGGTGAACCGCCGGCCATATTCGCTGCCGCTGACGTTGGCCAGCCGGCGCAGCGCGGGCAGGCACGGCGCGCTCCGCAGATAAGCCCGCCAGTTGGTCGCCCAGCCCTGGCCCGGCTTCGGTATCCGGAACCGGCTCAGCGTGCGGATGTCGCGCGCCAGCGATCGAACTGCCCTGGCGTCTTCCGGCGCCTGGTCCAGCAGCTCCTTCTCCAGCGCATCAATATTCGTGAACACGCGCAGGCTTCTGCCGTGCTCGTTTTCCATCCGCGCGAACTCCGTCTGGTCGACGAAATGCAGTTGATCGATGTCGCACACCTCGCCCCAGATGCGGTTGAAATCGCTCCCCGGTTTCGATCCCACCAGCCAGTGCAGGCAGGTTTCGAACGTGTATTCGCCCCGGCGCCAGTTCGTGGCCAGCCCCCCCGGAATGTCGTGCATCTCCAGCACTTCTGCCTGATATCCGCATTTCTGCGCATAGACAGCGGCACACAGGCCGGCGATCCCGCCGCCGACGATCACGATTCTGCGGCCATTCGTATCCATAAGGCTATCCTCCTGCGGCGACCAGGTTCAGCGCGCCATCACAGCCGGTTGCGTGTCGTGTCGCAAGGCCGCGCCGGCAACAATCAACGCAACTCCGACTGCACCATACATGTAATGAGGCCAGATCACGAAACGAAGTATCACGCACTCCACCGTCAGCCAGCCCAGCAGGATGCAACCCTGCAAGATCGCCCACAGTCCGTCATATCGCCGGTGCGCGACCACCAGCCAGAGGACCCACAGCGCCAGCGCCCCGTTCGCGGCCAGCAGCACAATGCCGGGAATCAGCCAGGTGTGAAGCGGCGAATGCTGCAGCAGGCTCAGCGGCATAAAGCCCCACGGATTCCCGCGAGCTTCGACGGTCAGCCCGATCCCACCGCACACCGCACTCGTCGAAAGGAAAATCAACATCAGAACCGAAAAACCGCGCACAAACTTCATGAGCACCTCCCTGAGGAGTCGAGCACCCCGCACCGATCGCCCCCGGGCGCCGTCGCAGGAGTACACAGGAGGTTTCTCTGGCTGATGAGCGAGTACGAATGAATGTGCTGCTGCTTCGGAACAGCGGAAAGCCAGCTCCTGTGCGCTCCTCAGCCCTCGCTAGGGGAGTATAGATTTGGCGGTGTCAGGAGTCTGTGACGCGGGGCACAGCCCCTGCCGGGAACCAACTCCCGTGCTCGTCGCTGTCGTTTTCCCCAGCCGTCGCAGTTACTGCGGCTGCTGCTGTCCCTGCCCCGGCGGTGGCGCCTCGCCCCGCGGCGGCGTGTAGTGCGGGCGGTTCTGCAGCTTGAAGTCGTCGCGGATCACATAGAAGTTCTGCTCCGGCAAATCCGCCTCCAACAGCGCGCCTTCGCTCGTGGAATAGAGCTCCACCGTGAATCCGTTCTGCTCGCTGATCACCACACTGGTGTGGTGCGCCTCCACCGGCTGCCCATGGAACGTCCCCTGTACATCCCCCTCCGCGTTGTACTGCGCCGGCACCAGCAGGCCGTTCTGCTTGGGGATCACAATCCACGTCGTCGTCGGATGCTCGATGGCGAAGTGCGCCATTGCCACGTAAGCCGCCGGATCGAGGTCCGGCAACAGCGCCGTATGCTGATGGCGGTCGAAGGTGTTCGTCGTCGTCTTGCCGCTCGCCGTGATGCTCACCTGGAATTGCCGCCCCGTCGGATCGGAATGAAGGCTGAACGTCACCTGCTGGCCGTTCACCGCCCCGCTCAGCTGGTCGTGCACGATGTTCAGCTGGCTGTCGAGCCGGTCGTCGTTGCTGAAGGTGTAGGTGAACTTCGGCATCTTCAGATCGCCGTGCGAAGTGATCGTATAGCCGCCCGGCGCGCTCGCCACGGTGCATTCCGCCGAGCCGACGGTCTTCCCGTCGTTGGCCTCAACGAGCGTGAACTGAGACTGGCCCGCCGGTGGAGCGGGCGCCTGTGCGAAAAGGGCTCCCGCGCAAACCATGGGAGCCAGTGCAGAAATCAGGAGCAAACGCATAGGAGTGACAGACCTTCCTGCCTGATTAAACACGAGTTTCCGGCAAAGGACTCGCCCCGGAGGGCTGGTCCCGCAGAATGTGTCCTGCCGCGTCCCTCACCGGAACAGGCTCAGGTCGATCGCCTTCGCCATCGCATCGTAGCCCGGATCTTTAGGATGCAGGTGATCGCCGCTGTCGAACTGCGGCGCGAAAACCAGCGGATCGGCCGGATCGCGCGTCGCCCTGTCGAAATCGATCACTCCATCGAAGGCCCCGCTTGTCCGGATCCACTGGTTCACAGCCTCGCGAATCTGTTCGCCCTTCTCCGTAAAGTAATCCGCGCCCTTATACGGCGTGAGCGTCGCGCCAAACACCTTGATGCCGTGCTCGTGCGCCCGCGCAACCAGTTGCAGCAGCCCCTGTTCCAGATCCTCCGGCGTCAGTTTGTAGTCCGGATCGTTCGGGTTGTGCAGCGTTCCAATGTCGTTGATGCTCTCCAGCACGATGACGTATTTAACCCCTGCCTGGGAGAGCACGTCGCGGTCGAAGCGCGCCAGCGCATTCGGTCCCACGCAGTGAATCAGGACGCAGTTGCCGCCGATGCCCTCGTTCAGAACCGATAAATTCTCTGTCGCCGGATTGTCGTGGAGCCGCACGGCCAGATAGTCGGGCCAGCGATGATTGCTGTTCTCCGTCACCCACGCGCCGTCCGTGATCGAATCGCCGAACGCGACCACCGCCGCCGCATGCGGGCCCGCCGGCTCGACATCCACACCCTTCACGAAGTACCACGATGCGACGACCTTCGGCGCATCCAGCGAAGTCGCGCTCACATGATTCCCCGCTTCGATGTAGTTATCCTGCTGCGCACTCGAGTGTACCGACACATCGCTGATCTGCTGCAGCGGCAGGTACAGGGAGATCGCCAGATTGGCGAACGCCGGCGTGGCCATCGCCACCGGGTCGGACACCGCCTCCGCGCCCGGCGGGATCACAATGGAGCTCTGCCCGCCAAAGGCAAGAGCATGCTGCGAGTCCGCCTGAATCGCAGACCCTTCCGCACTGAGCGCTACGCCGGCCGCATCGATCCGCAGCGGCTCGGTGCCGAATTCGTTCGTGAAACGGATGCGCAGCGCCTTGCCGGCAATCGACGTGTGCACCACCTCACGCAGCGTCGAATCGACCAGCGTCGGGATTTGATGCCACGGATCGCCGCCGAAGGGCGACGTCGCCCAGGTCCCCACCCACTTAGCCGGAGCCGGCGAGGCGGGCATCGTGGTCTGAGCCGCGCCATTGGATCCGGAACTGACGACGGCCGCAAGAGCGAGAACGGGAACGGGAAACAGGGAGCGCAAATGGCGCATCGACGACTCTCCTCCACGAGAGTGGCAGTTCGAGCGAACGCACCATCATAAACTCCGCGCCAAACCAAAATGCCCTTTCCTCCGCCGAAGCAAAAGAAAGGGCATTCCCTCTGTTTGAAAGCATTCCCCGGTTCGCTGCAATCCGCAATCGGCGCGGATCGCCCCCGGTTACTTCTTCGCCTGCGCGAAGCGCTTGTTGATCTCGTCCCAGTTCACGGTGTTCCACCACGCGGCCAGATATTCCGGACGCCGGTTCTGGTACTTCAGGTAGTAGGCGTGCTCCCACACGTCGTTGCCCAGGATCGGATAGTAGCCCTGCGAAAGCGGGCTGTCCTGGTTGGCTGTCGTGATGATCTTCAGCTTGCCGTCCCAGATCACCCAGCCCCAGCCGGAGCCGAACTGCTTCGCCGTCGTTTCGTTGAATTGCTTCTTAAAATCCTCGAAGCTGGCGAAATCCTTTTTGATCTGCTCGCCGATGGCGCCCGTCGGCTCCCCGCCACCGTTCGGCTTCATGATCGTCCAGAACATCGTGTGGTTCACATGGCCGCCGCCGTTGTTGCGCACCGTTGCGCGCACATCCTCCGGCACGCTGTTCAGGTTGCGCAGCAGATCCTCGGCCGAGTGCTTGCCCAGATCCGGGTGCTTCTCGATCGCTGCATTCAGATTCGTGACATACGCCAGGTGATGTTTGTCGTGGTGCAGGTGCATCGTCTGCTCGTCGATGTGCGGCTCCAGCGCCTTGTAATCGTAGGGAAGAGGTGGAACTTCGTGTGCCAAAGCATTCCTCCTTGCCAGATGGGAGTGGTGAAATGTCCGAGGGGGTTGCGCGGGCCTGCAGTGCAAAATGGTGAACGCCCGCCCCGCGGCGGTCTGCGCCCTCCGATCATACTGGATGCACGACCGGCGCTGCAGGGTGCAGAGTCATCGCCCTGGAATTGCCTTCCATGAGTCCGTTCCGGCGGTGGGATTGCCGCTTCCCCATCCCCCTCCGTTACATTGAGAGAAGGATCGTGGCCCGGTCCCGTGGCATCTTCAGGCTCAGCGCGCGGCGTCTGCCTCCTGACATGCCCGAATTCTCCTCAATCGGAAACGAAGGACCGACGCCAGGTTGGCTCCATTTTCCATCACGCGAAGAGAGCTGCTGAAGCGAGCCGGCGCCGCCGGAGCCCTTGCCCTCGGCCCGTCCGTTCTCGCCCAGAACCAGGCCGAGCCGCCCAAAGTCAAGCCCGGACAGGAGCCTAAGCCTGAGTCGCAGGCCGCCCAGCAGTATCAGCACCCGCCCGGCGTCTTCATCAATCGCCCCCTCATCCAGGTCACCAGGGCCGCCGATACACTGCTCGACGACCTCGAGGGCCGCGCCAGCGACTTCTTCTATAATGAAGCCAGCCCGCGCACCGGCATGGTCCGCGACCGCGCGCCCGCCGCCGGGCTCTCCGTCAGCCGCGTCTCCAGCATCGCCGCCACCGGCTTTGGCCTCACCGCCCTTTGCATCGCCCACAAACGCAACTACCTCCGCCCCTACGACTGCGAGCAGCGCGTCGAAAAAACCCTCGCCTTCCTCCTCGAAGACTGCCCGCACGAGCACGGCTTCCTCTACCACTTCATCGATATGGAGAGTGGCCAGCGTATGTTCGGCAGCGAGCTCTCCTCCATCGATACCGCCCTGCTGCTGTGCGGCGTGCTCACCTGCCGCCAGTATTTCGCCGGCAATCCGCGCATCGAAGGCCTGGCCACCACGTTTTACCGCCGCGTCGACTGGGAATGGATGCTCAACGGCGGTCAGACCCTTTCCATGGGCTGGCTCCCGGATCAGGGCTTCCTCAAGCACCGCTGGGACATCTACTCCGAGCTGCTCACCATGTATCTGCTCGCCATCGGCTCACCCACCCACCCCGTTCCCGCCACCGACTGGAACGATCTGCAGCGCCCCGTCGTCCAGTTCGGTGGTCTCGATTACATCAGCGGCGTCGCCCCTCTCTTCATCCACCAGTACGCCCACGCCTGGTGCGACTTCCGCAACGTTGCCGACCTCCATGCCAACTACTTCACCAATTCCATCGCCGCCACGCGTGCCCACCAGCTCTGGTGCCTCACTGAAGGCCGCCGCTTTCCCTGGTTCGATCAGAATCTCTGGGGCATCACTGCCTCCGACTCCCGCGAGGGTTACCGCGTCTGGGGAGGGCCCCCCGCCATGGGGCCGCTCGACGGCACGCTCGTCCCCTGCGCCACCGGCGGATCGCTCGTCTTTCTCCCTGCCGAATGCTCCCACGTCCTGCTCAGCATGCGCGAGCAGTTTAAGGACAAGGTCTATACCCGCTACGGTTTTGTCGACGCCTTTCAGCCCAAAGCCAACTGGTTCGCCCCCGACATTCTCGGCATCGACCAGGGCATCACCATGCTCATGGCGGAGAATCTGCGCACCGGTTTCGTCTGGGAACAATTCATGAAGAACCATGAAGTCGGCCACGCCATGGGCGAAGTGCAGTTCCATCCCGACCCCGATGCCATGGCCCAGGTCCTCTGAGGAATCGAAATCTCGCGTCGCTTTTACGAAAGGGCGAGCCGGATTCCCAACTCTGGTATCTAAATTTATGAGGTGGTAACACCCACCGTCAAACTGCCCGGAGAGAATGGCTGACGAATGACAAACGGAGATTCGCGGTACAAGTGGATTGAGGGTCAGGGACTGGCGTTCGGCGCACCCGGCCTCGAACCGCGCTGGACCTCCAGCGCCAAAGACGCGGTCGGCACCGCCTACGCCGCCTCCAGCAAGATCTGGTTCACCGTCTCGCACGGCATCCTCAACGAGATTTACTGCCCCACCATCGACCGCCCCCAGATTCGCGACATGCAGTTCCTCATCACCGACGGCGAGACGTTCTTCCACGAGGAACGCCGCGACCTCATCCACGACTTCGACTACATCGACTCCGATGCGCTGGCCGTCCGCGTGCGCAACCGCGATCGCGAAGGCCGGTACACGCTCACCCGCGAGATCATCAGCGATCCCCACTACCCGGTCGTGCTCGTCCACGTGCGCATCGAGGGCAATGAGGACCTGCTCTCCCGGCTCCATGTTTTCGCGTTGCTCTCCCCCCATCTGGAAGGCGGTGGCATGGGCAACTCGGCGCGCCTCGCGGAAGTGGCCGGCCGGTGCGTGGCCATCGCCTGGAGAGACACCATGTCTCTCGCCATGACCTGCGACTGCGGGTTTAGCCGCGCCAGCTGCGGCTATGTCGGCGCCAGCGACGGCTGGCAGGATCTGAAACACAACTTCAAAATGGACTGGGAGTTCGGCTCGGCCCTCGACGGCAATATCGCCATCATGGGCGAGATCCCCCAGTCCAGCATCCGCGACTTCACCCTGGCCATCGGCTTCGGCGAAGGGCATCACGCCGCTCTCTCCTCCACCATGGGTTCGCTCTGCGTCCCCTTTGACCGTCACCTCTCGCGCTTTATCGAGCAGTGGCATCGCGCCGCAACCCCGCGCAACATGGCCCACCATTCCGGCGACGGCGGCCGCCTGCTGCAGATCAGCCACAATGTCGTGCTCTCCCACGAAGACAAAACCTTCGCCGGCGCCTTCATCGCATCGGCATCCATCCCCTGGGGCTACGCCAAAGGCGACGACGATTTCGGCGGTTACCACCTGGTGTGGACCCGCGACATGGTGCAAACCGCAACCGCTCTCATGGCCTGCGGCCGTACCGAAACTGCACTGCGCGCCCTCGTCTACCTGGCCTGCACGCAGAAACCCGACGGCGGCTTCTCCCAGAACTTCTGGGTCAATGGCGAACCCTATTGGACCGGCATCCAGCTCGACGAGGTCGCCTTCCCCATCATGCTCGCCTGGCGGCTGTGGAAACTCGACGCCCTCGGCAGCTTCGACGTCTTCCCCTTCGTCGAAAAGGCGGCCGGCTTCCTTGTCCGGTACGCGCCGGTCACGCAGCAAGAGCGCTGGGAAGAAACCGCAGGCTACTCGCCCTCGACCCTGGCCGCGGTCATCGCCGGCCTGATTTGCGCGGCCGACATCGCTCGCGCCCACGAGGCGCCCGAGCTCGCCCACTTTCTCGAAGAGCATGCCGACTGGATCGAGAGCCACCTGGAAGACTGGACCGTCACCAACAACGGCGTTCTCCACCCCGACATCCGGCGCCACTACATGCGCATCCGTCCGCCGGAATGCAGCGATCCCTACGCGCACGAGGAGTGCGGACGCGAAATCGTCCACATCAACAACATTCGCCCCGGCGAGAAGTCCGACTTCGAGGCCCGCGAGATCGTCGACGGCGGTTTTCTCGAGCTCGTGCGTTACGGCGTGCGCGCCGCGGATGACCCCCTCATCGTCGACTCCATCAAAGTCATCGATCACGTCCTGAAAGTCGAGACCCCCAAAGGCCTCTGCTGGCTGCGCTATAACCATGATGGCTACGGCCAGCGTCCCGATGGCGGGCCCTTCCTCGGATGGGGACAGGGCCGTGCCTGGCCCCTCCTCACCGGCGAGCGCGCCCACTACGAGCTCGCCGCCGGGCGCGAGATCGGCGATCTCATCCGGACCATCGAACGCTTCGCTTCCGACGGCGGCATGCTGCCCGAACAAATCTGGGACGAACCGGACCGCTTCGGCCTGGTCTTCGGCGGACCCGCGGGCTCGGCCATGCCCCTCGTCTGGGCCCACTCGGAATACCTCAAGCTCCTGCGATCGGCCCACGACGGGCAGGTCGTCGATCGCATTCCCGTCGTCGAGGATCGCTACGCCCAGGGCAATCATCCCCCCAGCCACATCGAAGTCTTCAAGGTTCTGCGCCGGCAGATTCGCGAGATTCCCGCCGGCAAGTCGCTGCGCATCACTTCCGCCGCGCGCTTCCAGGTCACGTGGAGCCACGATAACTGGCAGACCACGTGCGTCCTCGACAGCACCCAGGTGGGGTATGCCGGCTCCTACGCCGATCTGCCCACCTCCCCAGGGCAAACCGGCGCGCTTTCTTTTACTCTGTTCTGGCCGGACGAAAATCGCTGGGAGGGCCGCAATTTCGAAGTTGCCGTCGCGTCCTGAGACGGACCTCTCGTTTGCGTCATCCAACCTGGAGAGCGAAAATCAGATTGAACCATCCGGTTGTTCCGCAACATTCCAGGCACTCAACCCAGTAGGAGTGACGACGATATGAATCAGCTCGATCAGGTGTCGATTAACGCCCTGCGGTTTCTTGCCGTCGACGCGGTGGAAAAAGCCAACAGCGGTCATCCCGGAGCGCCGCTCGGCGATTCGCCCATCGCCTATCTCCTCTTCCACAAATACATGCGGCACAACCCGAAGCACTCGAAGTGGTCCAATCGCGATCGCTTTGTGCTCTCCAACGGTCACGCCTCCGCGCTGCTTTACGGCGTTCTCCATCTCACCGGCTACGACCTCTCCATCGACGACCTGAAGCAGTTCCGCCAGTATGGATCCAGGACGCCCGGCCATCCCGAGTACGGCGACACCGACGGCGTTGAAGTCACCACCGGCCCCCTCGGTCAGGGCTTCGCCATGGGCGTTGGCATGGCCGTCGCCGAAAAACATCTCGCCGCGATCTACAACCGCCCCGGCTTCGACATCGTCGATCACTATACCTACGGCCTCTGCGGCGATGGCGACCTGATGGAAGGCGTCTCGCACGAAGCGGCGTCCCTCGCCGGAACTCTCGGCCTCGGCAAGCTGATCTACCTCTACGACGACAACCTCGTCTCCCTCGATGGCCCCACCGAGCTCTCCTTCACCGAAGACAGGCTGAAGCGTTTCGAGGCCTACCACTGGCATGTCCAGACCGTCCAGGACGGCAACGACCTCGAGGGCATCGCCCGGGCCATCGAAGCCGCGCAGGCCGTGAAGGACAAGCCCTCGCTGATCGCCGTTCGCACCGTGATCGGCTACGGCAGCCCCAAGGCTGGCACGAACAAGGCCCACGGCGAAGCCCTCGGCGCTGAAGCGGTCAGGCAGACCAAGAAGAATCTCGGCTGGCCGGAAGACAAAACCTTCTGGGTTCCCGACGACGCCGCGCAGAACTGGCTGCAGGCCGTCGACAAAGGCGCGAAAGAGGAATCCGACTGGAATGCGCTCTTCGCGAGTTACAGGAAGCAATTCCCCGATCTCGCGGCCGAGTACGAGCGCGTCCAGGAACGCCGCCTGAAAGACGGCTGGCAGCAGAGCCTGCCCCAGTTCCCCGCGGACAGCAAACCCATCGCCACACGCAACGCCGGTAACACCGTCATGAACGCCTTCGCGAAATTCGTTCCCGAGTTCATCGGTGGCGCGGCCGACCTTTCCACCTCGACGAAAACCGTCATCAAGGAAAGCAAGAACTTCCACATCGATCCCGCCGGCGAGAACATCTACTTCGGCGTTCGCGAATTCGGCATGTGCGCCATGGTCAACGGGATGGCCGCTCATGGCGGCCTCATCCCCTACGGTTCCACCTTCTTCTGCTTCTCCGATTACGCCAAGCCCGCCATCCGCCTCGCCGCGCTCATGCAGGTCCACTCCACCTTTGTCTTCACGCACGATTCGATCGGCCTCGGCGAGGATGGACCCACGCACCAGCCCATCGAGCACCTCACTATGCTCCGCGCCGTTCCCCATCTCACCGATTTCCGTCCCGCCGACGGAAACGAGACCTCGGCCGCATGGGGTCTCGCGCTCGAGCGCAAGGGCGCGTCCTTCATGGCTCTCTCCCGCCAGGATCTGCCCCTGCTCGACCCCGTCAAACAGCGCGTCTTCGAAGGTGTGCGTCGCGGCGCTTACATCGTCGAGCAGGGAAGCGATTCGCCCGACCTCCTCATCGTCGGCACCGGCGCTGAACTGTGGCCCGCGATTCGCGCTGCCGAGCAGCTCAGGAAAGACGGTATCGTCGCCCGCATCGTCTCCATGCCCAGCTTCCGCATCTTCGAAGAACAATCCGACGCCTACAAAGCGTCCATCTTCCCCGACCACCTGCCCAAGCTGGCCATCGAAGCCGGCGCAACCCTCTGCTGGTGGAAATACGTCGGCCGTGATGGCGACGTCATCGGCCTTGACCGTTTTGGAGCGTCCTCTCCGGGCGCCATCGCCCTCGAGAAGCTCGGCTTCGGCGTGGATAACGTGGTCGCCCGTGCGAAGGCCCTGGTCGAGCGCGCCCGCAAGGCCGAACCGGTGCTGGCGGGGAAATAATCATGAAGCTGGCCATTGCCGCAGATCACGCTGGCTACCCTCTCAAGGAGGACGTGCGCGGCTACCTGGAGCGTCTCGGTCATGAAGTCATCGATCTCGGCGCCTTCAGCACCGAGCCCTCGGACTATCCCGACTTTGCCGAGGCTGTCGGCCGCGCGCTGCAGGCCGGTCGCGCCGAACGCGGCATCCTCATCTGCGGCAGCGGCGTCGGCGTTTGCGTGGCCGCCAACAAGATGCCCGGCATCCGCGCCTGCATGTGCCACGACCACTACTCAGCGCACCAGGGTGTCGAGCACGACGAGATGAACGTCCTGGTTCTGGGCGCTCGCATCATCGGCCCGGAACTCGCCTTCGACCTGGTTTCGGCGTTTCTCAACGCCCGTTTCCAGTCCCAGGTCGAGCGCTATGTCCGCCGTCTCAACAAAGTCAAGGCCATCGAGGCCCGCAATATGCCCGAAGCTCGTAACACTCTGGAAACAGCAAAACCGTAGAATTCAGGAACCTCAGGCTTCATCCGTTTTCCGCTGGATCAGGACTTTAATCGGGAGATGCCATGGACGGCATCAGCACCATTCTGTGGGATGTCGGCGGCGTGCTGCTCACCAACGGCTGGGATCGCCAGCAGCGCGAAGCCGTGCTCAACCACTTCAGCCTCGACCACGCCGACTTCGAGCGCCGCCACGCCGAGATCGACGCTGCCTGGGAAAGAGACGAAATCACCGCCGACGAGTATCTGCGGCAGACCGTGTTTTATCAGTCGCGCCCCTTCACACCCGCCGAGTTTCTCGACGCCATGCGCGCCGAATCCGCCGTCCTCCCCGACTCCGCCCTCGGAATCCTTCGCCAGCTCGCGGCATCGGAAGAATATGTGCTCGCCACGGTCAACAATGAGGGCCGGGCTCTGAACGAATTCCGCCTCAGCCACTTCGGCCTCCTCGACGACTTCGACGCCTTCTTCAGCTCCTGCTACCTCGGCCTCCGCAAGCCGGACCGGAAGATTTACCAGGTTGCCCTCGACGTGCTGCAGCGCGATCCGGAACGGACCGTTTTCATCGACGATCGCGCCGAGAATGTCGCCGCCGCCGCATCCCTCGGCATTCACGGCATCCGTTATCAGGGCTCCGCGCAACTCGCGGCCGACCTGGCGAAGCTGGGTATCTCGCTCGCCGAAGATCGCGTCCGCGAGCTCAGAGTGCGCGAGGCTTAGCACGCCAGACACTTCACGACTTCGGAGGAAGCAAGCCATGGAACTCGGAATCATCGGCCTCGGCAAAATGGGCGGCAACATGGCCGAGCGCCTGCGCCTCGGCGGTCACAAGGTCGTCGGCTTCGACTTCAGCGCCGATGCGGTCAAGCGCCTCAGCGACGCCGGTTCCGTCGGCGTCTCCACCCTCGAAGATCTGGTGAAGAACCTTGCTGCCCCGCGCGCCATCTGGATCATGGTGCCCCAGGGCAAGCCCGTCGACGACACTATCGCAAAACTGAAGCCTTTGCTGCAGCGGGGCGACACTTTCATCGATGGCGGCAACTCTAATTATCAGGAGAGCCAGCGCCGTCATCGCGAGCTGAAGCCCGAGGGCTTCAACTTCGTTGACGTCGGCACTTCCGGCGGTGTCTGGGGCCTGAAGGAGGGCTACAGCATGATGATCGGCGGCGACGACGATGTCGTCGAACGGCTCTATCCCATCTTTGAAGCCCTCGCGCCCGCCAAAGACAAAGGCTGGGGGTACGTCGGTCCCGCAGGCTCCGGCCACTTCGTCAAAATGATCCACAACGGCATCGAGTACGGCATGATGCAGGCCTTCGCCGAGGGCTTCGCCATCATGGAGAAGAAGGAAGAACTGGAGCTCGATCTTCCGCAGATTGCCCAGATCTGGCGCTATGGCAGCGTGGTCCGCTCCTGGCTGCTCGATCTCACCGCCGACGCGCTCGCTCGCAATCCCGAACTCAAAGGTCTCGAGCCTTATGTCGAGGACTCCGGCGAAGGTCGCTGGACCGCTTTCGAAGCCATCAATCTCGATGTCGCCGCGCCCGTCATCACCGAATCGCTGCTGCGGCGGATTCGCAGCCGCGAGGAATACAACTTCACCGATCGCATGCTCGCCGTCATGCGCAGCCAGTTTGGCGGCCATGCCGTAAAGACCGAAAAGGAAGCCGCGGCCTGAATCATCGCGCCGCGCCGCTCACTGCCGAAAGGGGCACACCATGGCAACCACCGAAGTCAGAGTTTCTGCCGAGGACGTCAAGCAGGCCGCGTCCCAGGTCCAGGAGCGCATTCCCGAGCCCGGCGTCATCGTCATCTTTGGCGCTTCCGGCGACCTGACCAAACGCAAGCTGCTGCCCGCCCTCTTCCATCTCGAACAGGCCGGCCTCCTCCCCGGCCACTTCCGCATCGTCGGCGTCGCACGCCGCGATCTCGGCGACAGCTTCGCTGAGGATATGCGCCAGGGCATCGTTGAATTTGGCGGCGTGCACGATGGCGCGGACAAGCTCGACGAGTTCATCCGCAAGGTCAGCTATCACGCGATGAACTTCGACGACGACCAGGGCTATGCTTCACTGAAATCGCTGCTCAGCCAGTTCGATCGCGATGACGGCACCCGCGGCAATCGCCTTTTCTACCTCGCCACCGCGCCGGATTACTTCGCCGACATCGTGCACCGCCTCGGTTCGCACGGCATGGCGAAACCCGAAATCGGAACCGCCCGCATCATCATCGAAAAGCCCTTCGGCCACGATCTGGAAAGCGCCAAGGAACTCAACGACGACGTCAACACGGTCTTCAGCGAAAACCAGATCTTCCGCATCGATCACTACCTCGGCAAGGAGACCGTTCAGAACGTCCTCGTTTTTCGCTTTGCCAACGGCATCTTTGAGCCCATCTGGAACCGCAATTTCGTCGACCACGTCCAGATCACAGCCGCCGAAAGCATCGGCATTGAGGGCCGCGGGCCCTTCTACGAAAAAGCCGGCGCCCTGCGCGACGTCGTGCAGAATCACATGATGGAACTGCTCTCCTTCATCACCATGGAACCCCCCGCCAGTTTCGCCGCCGATGCCGTCCGCCGCGAAAAAATCAAGCTGTGGAGTTCCATCAAGCCCATCAACATCTTCGACTGCGTGCGCGGCCAGTACGGCCCCGGCATTGTCGACGATCAGATGGTCAAGGGCTATCGCGAAGAGGATCGCGTCGATCCAAAATCGCAGACCGAGACCTACGCCGCCATCCGCCTTGAAATCGACAACTGGCGCTGGGCCGGTGTCCCAATCTATCTTCGCGCCGGCAAGCGCCTCGCCAAACGTCTTACCGAGATCACCATCCAGTTCAGGCAACCGCCGATGTTACTTTTTGGAACTCACATGCACGGGCCTTGCACCGACATCCAGCCCAACGTCATCACCATGCGCATCCAGCCCGACGAAGGCATTTCCCTGCGCTTCGGCGCCAAAGTCCCCGGGCCGCAGATGGCCGTCTGCCCCGTCGTGATGGACTTTAACTACGCCCAGGCCTTCGGCTCATCTTCCGCCAACGGCTACGAGCGCCTTCTTCTCGATGCCATGCTCGGCGACGCCACCCTCTTCGCCCACCGCGACGGCGTCGAAACCACGTGGGCCCTCTACACTCCCGTCCTCGATGCGTGGGCGAAGAAAGTTCCCCAGACCTTCCCCAACTACGCGGCAGGCACGTGGGGACCCGAATGCGGCGACGAACTCATCGGGCGCGATGGCCACACCTGGCAGGGCGTCCAGGAGCTGCCGAAGATCTGAACGTCACTTTTACCGGCGGCGCCCGGCGGCGATAGAATTCCGCTTTGCGCTGAAGCGCCCAACCCTTTGCAGGTCAGTTGCGTCAGGCAGAAATGGCTAAGAACATCCACGTCGAGTATCGCGTCTTTCCCCGGATGGACGCCCTTTCCCGCGCCACTGCGGAGCGCTTCGTCGAGGGCATCCAGTCCGCCGTCTCCGCCCGCGGCATCGCGCGCATCGCCATCTCCGGCGGCGGCAGCCCTAAACCCGTCTTTGCGCTTCTCGCCAATCCGGCGGAGCCCTACCGCGCCGCCATTCCCTGGGATCGTCTCTGGATCTTCTGGGTCGACGAGCGCTGCGTTCCTCCCGACCATCCCGACAGCAATTACGGCATGACCCGCGACCTTCTGCTGAGCAAGGTTCCCCTGGCGGCGGATCATGTGATCCGCATTGAAGGCGAGCTCAATCCCGAAGAAGGCGCCGCTCGCTACGAATCCGCCATTCGCGGCCACTTCCGTCTCGAAGGCGCCGAAGTTCCCATCTTCGATGTTCTCCAGCTCGGCATGGGCAACGACGGACACACCGCTTCGCTCTTCCCCCACACCGAGGCCCTGCACGAAGTGGGCCGCGTCGCCATCGCCAACCATGTTCCGCAACAGACGCAGAGCTGGCGCATCACTCTCACCCGGCCCGTCATCAACGCCGCTCGCGACGTCTTCTTCCTCATCGATGGAACGGCCAAGGCCGACCCTCTCGGCCGCGTCCTCCAGGGACCGTACGATCCTGAAACACTTCCATCACAACTCATCCAGCCGCAGAACCAGCGGCTGCTGTTCCTGCTCGATACCGAGGCTGCGGCCCATCTGCCCGTACCCGGTCCCAACGGCATCGGAACACTGGAGATCGCACGATGATTCTCGCCGGGGACGTGGGCGGCACCAAAGTTCACCTCGCACTGTACGGCTTCGAGCACGGCCAGCTCGTCCACATTCGCGACGAGCGCTTTCCCGCAAACGAATTCTCCGGCCTCGAGGAAATCGTCCGGCGCTTCCTCGCGGAAAGCTCTCACCCCGAAATCGACGCCGCCTGCTTCGGTGTCCCCGGTCCGGTGCGCGGCGGTCGTCTGCGCCTCACCAATCTTCCCTGGGTTCTCGACGCGCGCGAGCTCTCCGCAGGTCTGAACATCACCCACCTCTTTCTCATCAACGATCTCGAGGCCAACGGCTACGGCATCCCCGAGCTCACCCCCGAGCAAATCCTCACCCTCAACCAGGGCGATCCCGCCGCCGTGGGCCATCGCGCGCTCGTCTCCGCCGGTACGGGCCTCGGCGAAGGCGTCCTCGTCTGGAACGGCAAGACCCACGTGCCCATGGCTTCCGAAGGCGGCCACTGCGATTTCGCCGCGCGCAATCCTCTCGAAATCGAGCTGCTCTCCTGGCTCTTCGGCAAATTCAACGGCCGCGTCAGCTTCGAGCGTGTCGTCTCCGGCCCCGGCCTCACCAACATCTACACCTTCCTGCGCGATGAAAAGCAGATGGAAGAGCCCGCCTGGCTTCGCCAGCGCATGCAGGCTGAAGATCCCAACGCCGTAATCGGAGAAGTGGGCGAAGCCAGCCAGAGCGAGCTCTGCGCCAAAGCCCTCGAGATGTTCGCCGCCTCCTATGGCGCCGAAGCCGGCAATATGGTGCTCAAGGTCCTGGCCACCGGCGGCATGTATATCGGCGGCGGCATCGCCCCCAAAATGCTGAAGACCATGCAGAGCGGCGCTTTCATGCAGGCCTTTACCGACAAAGGTCGTCTGAGCGAAGTGCTGGTGCACACCCCGGTCCGCATCATCCTTGAAAGCCGCGCCGCCCTCATGGGAGCCGCCGCTTACGCCGAAGCCCGCGCTGCGGAAATCAGCGGAAAATCCGTGCGCGCCGCTTCCCGATAAACTCGCGCTCACCCATCGGCCACTGGATCGATGTATGCCCGGTCCTGTACAACGTTAGACAGCGACGTGAGGCCGCCTGGCCCTCACGGTTCAAGGATTCTCCGAACGATGAAGACAAGACAGATTGCCGTTGCGTGCCTGCTGGCCTGTGCCGCACTCCTGCTGCCCCGCGTCGCCCTCGCGCACGCGCATCTGCTCACCAGCACCCCAGCCGCCAACGCTGCCGTGCACGGCCCCGACATCGCCATCGACCTCAAATTCAATTCCCGTGTCGAAGTGAAGGGTTCGATGATCGTGCTCGTGCTCCCTGGGGGCAAAACGCAGCGCCTCAACCTCGACGCCCAGAGCAACGAAGTGAGTCTCGACGCCCACGCCCACCTCGCTCCCGGCAGCTACACGCTGCGCTGGCAGGCGCTCTCCACCGACGGCCACATCACCCGCGGCGAAATCCCGTTCACCGTCCGTTAGCACCTTGATCTGGTTCGTTCGCGATTTCGACCTCCTCTCGCTCTTCCTCCGCGCCCTGTCCTTCTCCTGCGAGGCGCTGGCCTTCGGGGGAATCTTCTTCCTGCTCTTCGCCGCTCGCCCGGCCCAGGCATCCACGGAAGCGCAGCGCCATCTGCGCCGCATCGCGGGCCGCTTTGCCCTGGCGCTGGTTTTCGCCCAGATCGCCCTCCTCGCCACGACCTCGTCGGAACTGATGGGCAGCGCCGGCCTGGGCATGCGCGACATGGCCTCGGAACCATTCTTCCTCGCAAGCGCCGTCTTTGCCTGCGCCGCTCTCACCCTCTTCTTCCTGCTGCGCATCACCGCGCGTCTGACGCCGTCGATCGTCGCGCTTCTCGTCGCCCTCTCCGCGTCCGTCGCCCTCAGCCACGCCGCGTCGCGTATGGATCATCGCCCCCTGCTTCTTTTCTTCACCGCGGCGCATCACCTCGGCATGGCCGCGTGGATCGGCGCCTTGCCCTTCCTTCTCCTGGCTCTCCAACGTACCTCCGACCCATCGATCGCACGCCGTATGGCGCGCCGCTTCTCCACCATGGCCGTGATCGGTGTGGCGGTTCTCATCCTCGCCGGCGCCGGGCTCTCCTGGTTCTACGCCGGCTCGTGGCACGGCTTCTACGGAACCTCGTACGGCCTGCTGCTCTCCGCCAAAATCGCCATGACCGCGCTGATCCTCACCCTTGGCGCTGCCAACTTCCTCGCTCTGCGCCGCGCCGGCGCCGACCCCGCGCCGCTGCTCTTTCGCCTTCGACGCTTCGGCGAAACGGAAATCGGCCTCGGCTTCACCGTGATTCTCGCCGCCGCCTCTCTCACGGCCCAGTCTCCCTCGGTCGATGAAACCACCCAGGACACGCTCACCGCCCATCAGGCCCTCAACCGCATGGAGTGGCGCTGGCCCAGCTTCCACACTCCGGCCTTCGCGCAGCTCGCACCGCCCACGCCCCTTGGCGTTGCCGTGCGCGAAGCCGCCTACACCGGCGGCAGCGCCAGCGATGCCAACGACCGCGCCTGGTCGGAGTACAACCATCACTGGGCCGGACTCATCGTCCTCGTCGCCGGCCTGCTCGCGCTCGTCTCGCGTCTGCCCCGCCAGCAGTGGGCCCGCTGCTGGCCGCTGCTCTTTCTCGGTCTCTCCGTCTTCATCCTCATGCGCGCCGACCCGGAATGCTGGCCCCTGGGCCCGCGTCCCTTCTGGGCCAGCTTCACCGCGCCCGATGTGCTCGAGCACCGCCTTTACGCCGTGATCATCGCCGTCTTCGCGGTGTTTGAAACAGGCGTCCAGACCGGCCTTCTCCGCTGGCCGCGCGCTCGCTGCGTCTTTCCCATCCTCTGCGCTGCCGGCGGAGCGCTTCTCCTTACCCACACCCACGCCCTCGGCCAGGGCACCGACGAGGTCTTCGCCGAACTCAGCCATACGCCCATGGCCGTCCTGGGAGCCGTCGCCGGGTGGGGACGCTGGCTCGAACTCCGCCTCGACGAAGATGCCCCCGCGCCCCAACCCCGGCCGCGCCGCATCGCCGCCTGGGTCTGGCCTATCTGCCTCATCCTGATCGGCGTACTGCTGCTGAACTACCGCGAATCGTGAACGGCCGCGGCAACGGCCCCGATCCCAGCTTCGGCTCGCCCGCCCGAACCAGCCTGAGTACTCATCACCCACCCCCGCCTCTTCGATAATGGAATCGTGACCGCTCCCCCCAAGGCGAATCCCGTCTCCGACCGCGCCAACTCCGCCCTGCTCCGCGAATACCTCGCCTACCTGCGCGTCGAAAAAGGACTGCGCCTGCTCTCCTGTGAAGCCTACGAGCGTGACCTCCTGCAGTTCGCCGAATACCTGGAATCCGAATCTGCGACCCTGCGCACAGCCACGCAGTCCCACGTCGCCGGATTCCTCGACCACCTCGCCAAACACAGCGTCGAATCGCGCTCCGCCGCCCGCAAGCTCTCCTGCCTGCGCGGCTTTTATCGCTGGCTGCTCCTCGACAAGCGCATTCACCGCGACCCCACGCTCAATCTCGAGTCGCCGGCGACCTGGAAGGTCCTGCCCAAATCGCTTGCCGTCGCCGAAGTCGATTCCATGATGGAGCGCGCCGCGCTCGCCGCCGAACAGCCGCAGGCCGACGCCATCGCGCTCCGCGACCACGCCATTCTCGAGTTGTTGTATGCCGCCGGCCTGCGCGTCTCCGAGCTCACCGGCCTCAGCGTCGCCGACCTCTCCCTCGACGCCGGCCGCGCCCTGGTCCGCGGCAAAGGCGACAAGGAGCGCATCGTCCCTCTCGGGCGCTCCAGTATCGAAGCGCTCGAAACTTACCTGAAATCCGGCCGCCCCGCGCTCGAAAAGAGATCCTCCAGCCGCCTCTTCCTCTCCACACGCGGCCTGCCCCTCAGCCGCGGGTGGATCTGGCGCCTCGTCAAAAGCAGCGAGCAAAGGGCCAGCCCGCACATGCTCCGCCACAGCTGCGCCACCCACATGGTCGAACGCGGCGCCGACCTCCGCACCGTGCAGACCCTCCTCGGCCACGCCGACATCGCCACCACGCAGGTCTACACCCACCTCGCCCTCGGCCGCCTCAAAGCCGTCCACCGCGCGCATCACCCCCGTGCGAAGCGAGTCAACTCATGAGCGCGCAAAAATCCATCGGCAAATCGACCGCCCAACGCGCCGCCGCACCCGAGATCGTCCGCCGCGTCGACGATTTCCTCGCCATGCTCGCGCGCGAGCGCAACGCCAGTCCCCACACCGTGCGCGCCTACGAGCGCGAGCTCCACAACTTTGCGGACTTCATCGTGGCACAGCACGGCGCAAACTTCCGTCTCATCCGCATCGAACATCGGCACATCCGCGCGTACCTCGCTGGTCTCTACAGCCGCGGCCTTTCCAAAGCGTCCGTCGCCCGCGCTCTCGCCGCCATCCGCTCCTGGTTCAAATGGCTCGCCCGCCACGACCTCGTTGAGCAGAGCCCGGCGGCCCTGGTCGCCACCCCAAAGCTCCCCAAACATCTGCCCCGCGTGCCCACCATCGAAGAGATGAACCGCGTCGTCGAAAGCTCTGCCGATGGCGCCGCCACCTGGCCCGAACGCGACCGTGTGATTTTCGAATTGCTGTATGGCTGCGGCATCCGCAACGCCGAACTCGTCGGCATCGACCTTGCCGACATCCACTGGGCCAACGACGCCATCCTCGTCCGCGGCAAAGGCCGCAAGGAGCGCTATGTCCATCTCGGCGACGCTGCCGCCCAGGCCCTGCGCGCGTACCTGCCCCTGCGCGAACAGAAGCTCGCAGCCGCCCAAAAATCGTCACCGGCACTGTTACTCAATCTGCGCCTGCGCGGCGATGCCCGCCTCACCACCCGCAGCGTCGGCCGCATCGTCAAGCACATCGCCCTCGCCCACGGCCTCCCCGCCGACGTTCACCCCCACACCCTCCGCCACGCCTTCGGCACCCACATGCTCGAGGAGGGCGCCGATCTGCGCGCCATTCAGGAGCTCCTCGGCCACGAGCGCCTCTCCACCACCCAGCGCTATACCCAGCTGACCATCGGCCAGGTCGCCCAGGTTTACGACCGCACGCATCCAAGAGCAAAGTAGGAGCGAGGCAACCGGCAAATCAGGCTCGGGGATTCATACACACTCTGGCGGGGCGAAGACAAAGCGAAATGGGGGGGTGATCGCGCCGATTCCTGCGTCACTTTTCATTTCTCGCCCAAATTTCAGTGCGATATCCTTCAATCCCTATGGCTTCAACCGTCTGGAAGGGCTACATCTCGTTCGGTCTGATCTCGGTGCCGATCCGCCTCTTCGTCGCGGCGCGCGAAAACCATGTCAGTTTCAATCAGATTCACCAGGTGTGCGGCTCGCGTATCAAGCAGCAGACGTATTGCCCCACCTGCGAACGCGTCGTCGAGCGCAGCGAGTTGGTCAAAGGCTATCCCGTCGACAAGGATAACTACCTCATCGTCTCCAGCGAGGAACTCAAGAACCTCGAAGCCCAGTCCTCCGAGACCATGGAGATCGTCCAGTTCGTCAAGCTCCCCGACGTCGACCCGCTCTACTACCAGACCTCCTACTTCAGCGTCGCTGAAGACCCTGGCCGCAAAGCCTACGCGCTCATCCACAAGGGCATGCAGGATCTCAAGCTCGGCGCTATCGCCAAAATCACCCTCCACCAGCGCGAGCAGATCGTCATGATTCGCCCCTTCGAGAAGGGGCTCGTCCTGCACACGCTCTACTACCCGGAAGAAATTCGCGCCGTCGCCGAATACGACAACCAGCCCGAAGTCCAGACCCAGAAAGCCGAAGTCGAGCTCGCCGAGCAATTCATGAAGCAGCTCACCGGCCATTTCCATCCCGAGAACTTCAAAGACGAATACACCGGCCGTGTCGAGCAGCTCATCGAAAGCAAGCAGGGTGAAGCTCCGGCTCCTGGCAAACAGCCAAAGAAGAAACTGGCTCCGGTCATCGATCTCATGGAAGCGCTGCGCAAAAGCATGGGCCAGACAACGGTGGTCTCCGCTTCTTCGTCCGCCAAACCGGAAAAGGACGAAAAGAAACCACCCCAGCGCATCACAGCCAAGAAGAAAAAAGCCGCCAGCTAAGAACCTCCTCCAGGTTCTCCGCTGCCCCCCGCCTTCAGTTTCGCCGCCACTTCGGCCGCGCTCCGTCCCCGCACCACCACGCGCTTGTTGCGTCCGTGTTCCCCGCCTGCAATCCGGATTGCGCCCCGCGCTACGCCCAGCAGCTCCGCCAGAAACTCGATCAGTGCCGCATTCGCCCGCCCTTCCACGGGAGGCGCCTGCAGCGCGATCTTCACCGCCGCCTTCTCGCCCTCGCCCATCACACCCTGCATCGCCGTCCGGCTCGCGCGCGGCGTCACCCGCACCAGAAAACTC
>DATJNE010000207.1:0-57833 GCA_035508305.1 Acidobacteriaceae bacterium
TTGTCGCGCAGGACGACACCCTCTTTGTGGCCGCCCTTGTCCACGATCAGCTGGCGCAGCGCTCCGTTGTGGAGGACGTTGTTCACCACCACGCAGTTCTCCAGCCCCTGCACGACGATGCCGTAGCCGGGGCTCCACAGCCCCTGGTTGCCGTCGTCCCGGCCGGACTCGAGGGTGTTGCCGGTGCAGGTGACGCCGCTCGACCCGTCCAGCAGAATCTGTGCCGAGTCGGGTGAATCCGGCTGCGCCAGCTTGCCGCTGCGCTTGATGAAGTTGCCGGTGATGGAGAACTGCGTGCAGGGGCCCTTGTTCCACGACTGGCTCTGCGGATTCTGGCGCAGAGCAATGCCGACCGTGCCCGCGCGGTCGAAGAAGTTGCCGGTGATCTGGTAACCGTCGCCGCCCGTGACAAGGAAGTTCTCCTCGTGGTTCCACTCGACGCGGTTGGCCGTGAACGTGACCGAGGCATTCTCGTCGCGAGCCGCAAAGCCGGCGCGGCCGTTGCCGGAGAACCAGTTGTCGAGGAGGAATCCGTCCCAGCCGCGGAGGGTGAGGCCGTCGCCCCGGTTGGCCATCATCTCGCAGTGCCGGACGCTGAAGCACCATGCGTGGGAAAGATGGATCGCGGAGCCGGTGCAGCGCGCGATCTGGCAGGTGTCGATGCGGAAACCGTCTTCGTGCGGACCGTAGGCGGTGCGGTGCGTGGCGATGCCATGAACGTTCTCGCCGAGATCGCCGCCATCGAGCGCGAGACCCTGCAGCGTGGCGCCGCGCGCCTCGGTGAGGTTGAGGATGCAAAAAGCTTCCCGCGAGGCAAGGCGAAGTACGGAGCCACCCGCGGCCGCACTGTAATTCCACGCCGGAATGCCGGTGAGAGCGACAGCGGGCCGCAGGTGGAGTTCGCGCGTTTGATAAACGCCGGGCGGAAGGAAAACGGCGCCGCCCTTTTCTGCCGCGGCATCGATGGCGGCCTGCAGTGCGGCGGTGTCGTCGGTGCGCCCGTCCGCCTTCGCGCCGAAGCTGTGCGGATCGAAAAGGCCGCTGCTGGCCGGAGCGGGTTGTGCAGAGAAGGCCGAGCCGGAAAACAGAGCCGAGGCTCCGCCCATGAGAGCCGGGCGCGCCAGAGTGCGGCGATTCAGAGCGGGGAAACCGGGCTGAACCATGACAACTCAGCTTACGGCGTTTTCCGCTTGAACGGCGCGGCTTCGAGGCTCACCGCTGAGCGAGGGCTTTGCGGACGGCGCGTTCGATCTCGGCGGTGGAACCGGACCCGTACCCAACCTCCTGAAAGACGATCACGCCGCGGCGATTGATGACATACGTTCGTGGAATGCCGCCATTCGCCAGACGGGAATAGACGTCCCGTTGCGGATCCCACGCGAGCGGGAAAGTCAGGCGGGGATGAGTCTTCTGGAAACGGAGGACGGTGTCCTTGTCCTGCTGGCGGGCGATCGCAATGAAAACAAAATCGGGCGACGATTTGTACTTTTGCCAGACTTGCGTCTCCAGTTCGGGCATTTCCACCTGGCAGGGTTCGCACCACGTGGCCCAGAAGTTCACCACGACCACCTTGCCGGCCTGCCGAGCCAGAGAGAAGGCGCCGCCCGAGGCCTGATCGACGGAGAATTCGGGCATTCTGTCGCCGATCTTCGTGTAGCTCTCGATCCTTTGCCCGGATACGACACTCGCCGGCAGAGTGAGCAGCAGGACAGCCAGCGAAAGGAGAGCATTGCGGCGGCGTGGGTGCATGGTTCCTTTGTAGTCGATGCCCGCCGCATGGGACAGCGAAATCCCATTGCGCGGAACGTTTCGTGGGCGGCGCTGCCTGTCTCTGCGGTCGAAACGCCGCGCAGAGCCGGCACAGGCAACCGCGGCTTACGCAACCTGGCGCGAGCCTGGAAGAACGAGGACATGCGCCCTCCATCCTCGAAGGCCGCCGCACTCAGACGCCGGCCTGGGTCATCATGTCGCGAACGTGCCCGCGCCAGCGCTGCAACTCCACGCGGTCGCCCAGCTTGAGCTGCTGCGCGGCCTCCTGCAGCGTAATGCGCCGCGAGTAAAGCTCGTCGGTGACCCGGTCGGCGAGATCGGGCAGGAACAGGCTCTTGCCGCCCTGCTGCGCGATGCTTTCCGGCATGGAACTGGACTGGTACAGCTCGAATTTGCTCTGGTCGCCGAAGTAGCCGTTGCGGATCACGTGCACCACGCCGGCATTCATCGCTTCCATATAGTTCTTCAGCAATTCGAGCGAGTCCCGCTGGCGGTTGATCACCCACAGCGTGATGAGCGGCCGGGCCAGTTCCTTCAGCGAATCGAGAAGAATGGCGCCATGCCGGACCACTGCGTCGTTGTTGCGTGCCGGCGTGTTGATGACGATGGCCTTGAAGGGGTTCGCGTCGCAGGTGTTGACCAGGTTAATCCAGCCGTCCACTTCATCGAGGCTGACGACTTCGCCCTCGACGTTGCGCCGATAGGCCTTCCACACGTCGGGGTTGGTGGTGTCGGCTTCGAGCAGCCGCACGTAGCGATGTTCGTTGGTGAAGTAGTCCAGTACGGCCATGGCGGTGAGCGATTTGCCGACACCACCTTTGCTGCCGCTGACAAACACAATGGGTTGATTCATGGATTTTCCTGCAACGCATCCGGGGGGTGAAAAGTCTTGCGGGGGACCCGAAATCGAGACTACACGGGAGGCCGGGATGGAGCAATGGGAAAGACCCAGCCGCACGGCGTGCAGCCGCCGCCCACGAAGTGCACGATTTCGAATTCGTCACCGTCGGAGACGGCAGTTGCAGGCCAGGAGGGACGGGGAACGATGGCGCCGTTATGTTCCACGGCAACACGATCGATCTGCAGGGCCAGCGCCGCGACGAGGTCCTGCACGGTGGCTTCCCCCCCGAGCTCGGGAAAGCTGCGCGGATGGCCGTTGATGATGAGGTCCATGAGGACAGGGTAGCGCAGGCAAAAAGTCGGTCGCCACGCGCCGGTCGGCGCTCAGAAGAGGGCGCGGAAAACCTCCCAGGCGACGCCTCCCAGCAGAACGAAGACCGTTTCAAAGATCAGTGCGAATGCCAGCCCGCGGAAGGCGCCGAGATTGATCTCCGGCTCTCCCTCCTGCGTCAGTCCGGAAACCGTGCGCGATGGCTGAGCCACCGGCTCGCCGGTGGCGTCCAGGATCTCGATCGGCGATTGGATGATTCGTACGGCCATGGGAAATCCCCCTGTAAAAACCGTATCGACAGGGCGCACCCTCTGCATAAATAGATGCCTGGGAAAGTCTGGAAGTGTCCCGAATGGGAACGCCCTCTGTGCACGGGACCAAAAAGGAAAGGCCCGGATCGCTCCGGATCCGGGCCCGTTGAGACTGCCGCGAGCCAGCCGCGGCCCTTGCTGCTGCCTAGCGTGTCACCGTCAGCGTCACCGTCGTGGTTTCTCTCGTGCTGCCGCTGGTCCCGGTGACGGTAATCGTGCGATTGCCCGTCGCGGCGTTGCGCCCCACGGTGATGTTCATGGTCGACGTTCCGGCCCCCGTGATGCTGCTCGGGCTGAAGGAGACGGAGTTGCTGCCGCCTTCACCGGAAGCCGACAGCGTGATGGTTGAATCAAAACCGCCCGTTGCAGTGCTGGTGATGGTAACGCTCCCCGAACTGCTGCGCGCGATCGTGATGGAGCCCGGGCTGGCGCCGATCGAGAATCCGGCGTTCGTTCCCGTGACGGTCAGCGAGACGGTGGTCGTTTCCACGGTGCTGCCCGAGGTTCCCGTCACTGTGATCGTATAGGTGCCTGGCGCGACCGAGGATCCGACCGTGATCGACATGCTCGATGTGCCGGCGCCGGTGATGGAAGATGGATTGAATCCAATCGTGACCCCGGATGGCTGTCCGGAATACGTCAGAGCAATCGCCGAGCTGAAGCCGCCCGTCACGGTACTGGTGATCGTGGTCGATCCCGCGCCGCCCTGGGCGATCGAAACCGATCCCGGCGAGGCGGAGAGGGAGAAACCAGGGCCCTGGGTTGAGGATCCGGCCAGAGCGGCAATCAGGCTCGCCGTCGGGCTGCCCCAGCCGGTGTTGAGATCGTAGCCAATCGTGGCGGAGTAGCCGTTACTGCCGCTGGTGATGTCGTGGAAATCAGTATCGTAACTGGAACCGTTACCGATGGAATAGACAGCCGGGTTGATGAACCCCAGGCTCTTGCCGCCGTTGGCCGCCGCGTACTGCTGATTGACGAGCGCGAGGAAGCCGGCCCACATCGGCGTGGCGAAGCTGGTGCCCCCGTATTCGTTGGCCGTGCAGGTCGTCTGATCGGCGCAGACGTAGAACGTGAAGTTGGCGTTCGCCGACACGTCGGGTCCGTTGCGGTAGGTTGTGGAGCAGCTGGAACAACTGCTCGCCGTCGTCGTTTGCCACGAAGGAATCGCGTACTTGTGCGGTGAAATGCCGCCCCCGGAATCCGACCATCCCGTCTCCGATGCCCACGGGCCGGCCGCAGAGGAAGTGGAGAGATCGGTGCCGCCCACCGACGTGAGGTAAACATCATCGGCCGGAAAGATCTCCGACGCCGTGCCGGAGGTGGTCCACTTGCTGTCGTCGCCGGCCGCCTGGAAGAGATTCTGTCCCTGGGCCGCGAATTCTTCAAAGTAAGGGTTGTCGGTGTTGGGATCGGCCGGGTACCAGGTCCACGAGGAGCTCAGCTGCGCGTTCAGAGGCTTGTGCGTCGCCATGGAGTTGAAGATGGCGGCGTCGGTGGATCCGACGAAGACGACCAGGCCGGAGAGGCCGGGCGCCATGCCGAGAGCCTGGGTGATGTCGAGGGTCTGCTCGGTGTCGTCGCAGCTTCCGCCGGCCCGCGAATCGATGCAGGAGGTGCTGGTGCCGTCGGTCGACAGCAGCGTGATCACGGAGCCGGGGTAAGTCTGGTGAGCATTGGTGTAATAGGTCTGCACGTCGGCCAGGTCGGTGCCGTAATACTCCAGCAGTCCGAGATATTGGCCCGCGCCGGTGAGCGAACCGCTGCCGTAGTAGGCCGCGCGCATGTCGCTGCCGAGGAACGACGCGGATGGCCCGGAGCCGACGGTGGCGCTCGGCTGTCCACGACCTGCGTTGGGATTGCGCGTGAGGCCGGCGGGATGCGGGATGGAGTAATTGTCGAGACCGCTGATGTGCCAGAGCTGAAAGGGAAGGTCGACCGTGGGCTCGCGATCGGGCGCGAAGAAGCTGCGGTTCTCGGTCGGGTGCTGATACGTGTCCAGATTGAGATGGAACGCCTGCTGGATCGCGGCGACCGTTCCGCTCACGTCGAGGTTGACGCGATTGGGCGACGTGGCAACCACCGCCAGACCGTGCTCCTGCGCGAAATCGATCAGCAGGTTGTAGTCGTCGACGGTCGGACCGAATTCCGCGGTGAACTGCTCGACGGTGAGGAAGTGGCGATACGCAGGGCTGTCGGGATTGTAGAGATCGTCGAGAAGCTGATCGAGTTCAGGCTGATTGCGCAGAGGCAGGGTGAGCGTGAGACGAAGGGTCTGACCGGTGGGGAGTTGTCCAAGTAGTTTGGCCTGGCCGTTTTGAGTTTCCTGCCGCACGTGGCGGGTCAGCGGGGGTTGCATCTGAGCGATAGCCGTGCCGCTGCACGCGGCCGCAATCAGGCTGAGGAGGGAATTCCTGAGCAGGCGATTCAAGGGGTGTCTCCTTCGTTCCGGAGAAGGGGATTTCCGCCGAGACGGAGCGGAAGTTCTCGCGGTGGGTGCACGAATTCTGGGCCAGCCGGGGGCGCTGTGTCCAGAAAAATCGCGGACGGGCATCGGGCAATAACCAGGTAAACAAGATGAAGGGCGCGTTATCGACGAGAAGGTATCGACCGCATTCCTGGCCATCGCCGTCCGGCCCGGCGTCCGCCGGAAGATGGAGGCCGCTACCCTACCGGGTGTGGTTGTGAAACGAGGACCAGGACGCCGATAATCGCCCCGGAGACAAGAGATGCCTCACATTGCACTGGAGCAGGGAGTTCCTGGAATTGTGGCCGGATTTCAGTTTCGGCCGGAGACCGCGAAGCCCATGCGCGATCTGGCCGAGATTCTGCTGCGCGGACCGAATACACTCACGAGCGCAGAACGCGAGGCGATTGCTGCCAGCGTCTCGAACGGAAATGAGTGCCGCTTCTGTCAGCTCTCGCACAGTGCCGCCGCGGCGGAGCACCGCGGAGGGCGCGAGGCTGACTATCGATGGATCGAAGAGGTGAAGGCGCAACCCGAACGCGCCGATATTTCACCGAAGCTGCGAGCCCTCCTGCAGATCGCCGGGAAAGTGCGTGAAGGCGGCAAGAAGGTGACCACGGCGGATGTGGCCGCGGCCCGCGAGCACGGCGCTACCGACAGGGAGATCCACGACACGGTGCTCATTGCCGCGGCCTTCTGCATGTACAACCGCTACGTCGACGGACTCGCCACCTGGCAACCCGAAGGCATCGAGGCCTACAAGCCGATGGGGCAGCGGATGGCCCATGACGGCTATGCCCAACCAACCGAGCCCATGGGCGCTCGCTGAACCCGGCCGACCGCAGGAGCCCCCGGCAACATCAAGCCGTCCGCTCCTGCGCGATGGCAAATCGAACTACACGCCCTCGACCAGAACAGCGCGATAAACGGCGCCCTCCAGGCGATGTTCCCGAACCTCGCGGTAAGCGGGGCTGTCGTACCAGGCTCTCGCGGCTTCCATGCTGGGGAACTCAATGATGACGGTGCCTTCTGTGGGAGGGCCTTCCAGATCCTCGAAGCGGCCGTAAGCCGCCAGGGTCTTGTACGGATGCCCGGCGAAGGTGGAAGCAACCTTCTCCGCGTACAGTTGAAGTTCGCTCGCGTTGAGCGTGCGTTCGCGAGTAAAGACGGCGTAAGCGCTCATGCATGGACCTCGGGTGCAGTCACTCGCACCATTCTGCCACGCACGGTGGCCGGAAAACATGAAACCGCGGCCGGCGGCTACTGCGGAGCCGACGCGGGCGGCGTCGCTGCATCGCCCGGCGCACGCTCGAAGGTGAAATTACAGGGCCGGCTCTCGATGCCGAGTCCCGTGTCGCGTTTGCCGGTACCCTTGTCGCCGTCGAATTGCGCTTCGACGGTGTAATGGTAGTCTTCGCCCTTGTGCGCGAAGAGGCCGTGCGCGTTGGCGCGGTTGGCCAGAATGCCGTTGACGTCGAGCTTCGCCTTGCCGTCGTCGCCGATGTGGCCGGTGATGGCCTCATAGCCGGGTTCGCCGGCCGTGCCTTTCGCGCCTTTGAGATCGTTGCCCACAATGTCGGTGGGGATCTTGCGCGTCAACTCCTCCATCTTTCCCTGGGCCGGGCAGTCCTGCGTGGTGAGCCAGTGGCCGTCGAACTTTTCGGCGGCGATGGAAGTGGCGGGCAGCAGCGCGAGCGCTGCCATCAGGGCCGACAGCAGGACGGGAAAACGCAGAGACGGCATCGCGAGCCTCCTGGAATCGTGCGGGGCCGGATACGGATGAGCGGGGAATTCGTTTGTAGCAGGGAAATCCGGCTTTGTAAACGAGGGCTTCAGTGCACGACGCCGATATTGTCCGCCGGCCAGTAGATGAACGTGGCCTTGCCGTAGATCAGATCGCGATCGACGGGCCCAAAGTCGCGCGAGTCCGAGGAGATGGAGCGGTGGTCGCCCATCACGAAATACTGTCCCGGCGGAATAATCATCTCCGCCATGGATCGCGCATCGCGATAGCGCCAGGGGACGTAGGACTCGTCCAGGGGCTCGCCGTTGATCCACACCCGGCCGTGGTCGATGAAGATGGAATCTCCCGGCAGCGCGATCACGCGCTTGATGTAGCTCTTTTCCGGATCGCGCGGGTAGTGGAAGACCACCACGTCGCCGCGCTCGATTTTTTCGAAGTGGAAGAAAAGCTTGTCGATGAACAGACGGTCCTGATCGCGCAGCTCCGGCTGCATGCTGGTGCCTTCCACGCGCACCGGCTGGTAGAGCACCGTGACGATAAAGAACGAGGCGATGACCGAGATCCCGATATCGCGCGCCCACACGCGGAAACGGAACAGATGATGAACCCAGGCGCGAAGACGGGGATGCAGCACGGTCAGTAATTCCTCATCAAAAGTACTCTACCTGTTCTACGCTCCCGTTCGCGATTCGGTTTCATCCCTTGTGATGGCTAACTGCAGCCCAGGCTTCCGGTGGGGCACAGGATATGCTCGCGGCGGCCGGGCTTGGGCAGCGGCTGCTGCTGCGTGGATGCCGGAACCAGCGTGGTTGGCCCGTTGACGTTGGCTTCCTGCAGCTCCAGCGGGCGCTGCAGAACCATCTCCACCTGCGTGCCCGAAGGAATATTGACGTCGGCGCCGCGTGTGAAGAGCGCGACGATGCCGGCCGCCGCCAGCCCCGCGCCCGCGCCTTCCAGGCCTCCCGCCAGCGGATGTCCGCTTTCGAGGCCGCCAATGGAGCCGATGGTGGCGCCGGTGGGCACGGCCACCTTCGCGGTTTCGCCCGCGTTGTGCGCCTTGTTGCTGCCTCCGTCCTGCTCGATGGTGCCTTCGTCGCCATTCACCTTCTGATGCTCAGCGCCGGGCAGGCTGTTCACCACCCCGGGAATCTCCACGACCGATCCATTCGGGAAAATCATCGAGGTGAAGTGCATGTTGAGCTGCGCCTTCTTCGCCCCGAGGCCGCGGCCGGGGCGCACGACGCTGTCGACCACGCCCTGCACGTAAACGCCGGAGGGAATCACCACGCGGTTGCCCACGACCACCGGAAAGGTGGAGGAGAGATAAACGCCGTCTCCCTGGCGGGCGCTCTTGGTGTTGATGGAACTGCGCAGTTCCAGAAGAACCTTCGTTCCGGCTGGGACGAGGATCGTGTTCGCCGCAGCCGCCGGGGCAGCCGCCGGAGCAGCCGTTGCAGGCGCGGTCGCGGCAACCGTTTGCGTGGCTGCCGGCGTGGCTGCCGGCATGGCGGCCGGCGCGGACGGCGCATTCTGGGCCGCGGCGGCGAGGGTTCCGGCGGCAAAAAGAGCGGTCAATGCGAGGCGGAAGTGGGTCATCGACGACCTCCGGGCAACCCACACCTATTGTGCATCGGGAGGCGCGGGGGTGGGCACAATTCCCAGCGAAGGAACACTTCCTTGGACCGCCCGGGCGCAGGGCTGGTGAGCAGGCAAAGCCCCGGCGTTCCGCCCTCGGGAGCGTTGACGTGACAGCTGCGCAATCTCCCGGAAGCCGGCGCCGCTCTTCTCTGCATTACGCGGTCGCCGGTTGCGTTGCCGCGATCGCCCACAGGAAACAGACCGCCAGGAGAATCTCGACAATCACCGGAGCCGCAAAGAAATAAAAGTACGAGTTGACCGCCATCGCCAGCCACCCCGCCACGAAGGTTGCCAGAATGGGCCGAATCTCTGTGGAGTTCCTGGCCAGGGAACCGAGCTGCCACGTCACGATGGATGCGGCGAACAGGAAGATCGACACCGCGAGTCCCATACCGCGGTAGTACTGCCAGAATGTGCGCGTGACTCCGAGCGCGACGAAGGAATTCGCCTTCATCGCTTCGGCCGCGACGGTCGCGGGGCCGGGCGGAATCCTGCCAAAGACTCCGCCCACCGTGTGCAGGACCGCATGAACAAACGTAAGGATCGATGCAACGCGCAATGCCAGGACGGCTTTCATGCGGTGGCTCCCTGAACCGCAGGTCTGCCTTCGACCACCCGCGCAAAGCTGTCCAGCACACCGATCCAGGCGCCCGGTCCGTTGAAGAGTTCCACCAGCTGCTCATAGCCGTCGCCATGGCGCTCGAGGCAGCGATGCTCGAGCTCGATCCGCGTCGCCGAAGGACCTTCCGCCACGAAGCGGAACTCCACCTCGCTGGCTTTGTCCGGATCGGGGTCGAACTTCCAGTCCGGCGAGTCGTGTCCCGGACCCACATGCCACGAAAGACAGATGCGGTGCGGCGGATCCCAGGCGAGCACTTTGCCCCAGTCGCATTGCACCCCCTCCACGTTGCGCTCGTACCAGCGGCCCCCCACGCGCGGCTCGACGAAGATCGCCTCGAACGGCGTCGCCCCGATGTGATGGGTGACCGGCCACCAGCTCTCCATCTGCTCGACGAAGACGCTCCAGGAGCGGGCGAGGGGAGCGCGGACGACAATGCTCTTACGAACGACGGCTTCTTCTGCGGTCAGCGGCATGCTTGTCTCCTTTGGATTTCTCGGGACTTTCGACGGCGGCCTGAAAGCCGCTCATCGCCTGGTTCCACATCTGGTCGAAGTGCGCGCGCAGGCGGGCCACGCCTTCCGGGTTGAGCTGGTACAGACGGCGTGTGCCGGCGCGGGTGTCGGTCACAAGACCGGCCTCCTTCAGGACTTTGAGGTGCTGCGATACCGCCGGACGTGTGACGGGGAGGGTGCTGGCCAGCTCGTTGACGGCGAGCGGGCCGGCGGCCAGCTTCTGCAAGATGGCCATGCGCGTGGCATCGCCGAGGGCTTCGAGTCCGGCTTGTATGTAAGTGTCCACTTACCGTAAGCTATCACGAACCGAGCAGCGGTCAAGCCCCGCCGAACAAAAAAAGAGCCCCTCCCAGCCCTCGCTTCTCGACAGAAGGCTCGTGTCCGCCCTGACACGGCGTGTCCGGCGCGACACGCGCGGCGTCAGACAAATCCCGAACAAACCCTGTGTTTTCTTCGAGCCGCAGAGTGGCACGCACGCTGCACTGTGTCGTGCGCAAGCAAGGCGAGGCAATGCGATGACCGACCTGAAGAAAACGATGATGGCAGCAGGCTGCCTGGTTCTTTCCGTTGTGCCCGCGATGGCGCAGGCCAGCAACAACGATCACCATCCGGTGCAGATCGCAGCGTCGATCGCGGCTCCCATGTCCGACACGCGGACGATGGCGCATACGGAGCCCATCCCGGCGGAGCGGCTCATCGTGGTCAGCCTTCAGGATCGCCGCCTTGCGCTGGTCGAAGACGGGGTGGTCCGGAAGGTGTACCGTGTCGCCGTCGGACGCACCACCAATCCGAGTCCGACGGGGACCTTCACCATCGTCGACCGCGTGGAGAACCCGACGTACTACCACACCGGCAAAGTGATTCCGCCCGGGCCTGAGAATCCGGTGGGAACGCGCTGGATCGGATTGGACAAAAAAGGCTACGGAATTCACGGCACGAACGAGCCCGATTCGATCGGCAAGGCTGCCTCGCACGGCTGTATTCGCATGCAGCGTCGCGATCTGGAGCAGTTGTTTGCCGAGGTGCGCAGCGGCGACCAGGTGGAGATCGTCGGCGCGCGCGATACCGAGACGGCCGCAATTTTCGGCGGTCCAAAGCTGCCGGCCGCCTCCCGTCCGCTGGTCGCGGCGCAGGAGACGTCGGAAGCGCCTGCACAACCTGCTGTGTCGGACGCGGCAGCCATCACGATGCTCCCGGCCGCGCTGCCGGCGAGTCGATAGCCACGCAGGAGGCACGGAGGGATCGCTATGGAATGGTTTGCCGAAGCACTGAGCGTGGTGGGAGCCATGGTCCTGAGTGTCTCCTGCGGCCTGTTGCTGGAAGAGTTGCTGTTTGGAGGGCTGGTCCGCTTGTTCTTCGCTCGCCAGCGGGTACCCAGTGTCATCACGGAGCGAAAAGGAACGGGGGGAAAGCCATGCTCGCATTGAAGGATGTTTTGATCGTCATGGGAGTGGTCCTGCTGGCGGTCGCAGTCGGTATCGCGCTCTATGACTTGTGGCAGGTTCTGGACTACCCACGCAAGCTGGCCCGGATTGCGGCTCGCGGGGAGCCGCCCGTGGAGGCGCCGCCGGAACCGGGCCCGGTGCGGTGGCAGACATCGGTCGGACTGGGGCTGGCCGCCTGTCTGCCACTGCTTTTTGCCGGCGCCATCGTTGTGATCCCCGCGGGGATGGGCGGCGTGCGCGTCAGCCAGATCCGCGGAACCCTCCCCGGAACGCTCTACTCCGGCGCGCATTTTGTGCCGCCCCTGCTGGACACCGTGCAGCTCTTTGATCTGCGCGACAAGCTGTTCACCGCCGGCGGTGCTGCCTCCCCTGGCTCGCCTGCGGCGCACCTGCTGGACGTGCAGTCGAAGGAAGGCCTGGACATCGGCATGGCCATCACCGTCCGTTACCGGCTCGATCCCCGCAGACTCGACTACATCGAGAGCCATTTGCCGCAGCCCGTCGATGCCCAGATGGTGCCCGCGGTCGTGGCCAGCGCGTGGCGCGATCTGGCGCCTGCGTACACTGTCCGCGAGATCTTCAGCACCGATCGCGAACGCGTCCGCCAGCAGGCGGCGGGCGTCATCACCCGGAAGCTCGCCTCCGACGGCATCATCGTCGAGGAAGTGATGCTGCGGGACATTCAGTTGCCTCCTGAATACGCGCGCGGCCTCGAGGACCTTCTGCTGAAGGAGCAGCAGGACGACCAGATGGCGGTGCAGACCGACATCCAGCAGAAACAGGTGCGGATCGCCGAGCTCCAGGCCGAAGCACAAGCGGCGCAAAAGGTTAAGGAGGCCCAGGGCGATGCCCAGGCCAAAGTCGTCGAGGCCAAAGGGGAGGCCGACGCGATGCAGTACACGCTGCCCCTCAAACAGAAACAGATCGAGCAGTCGAAGCTGGAGGCTGAGGCACGCAAGGAAGCCACCATCGAGAACGCCGAGGCTGACGCGCAGGCCAAGGTGATTGACAGCAAAGCCGAAGTGCAGCGGCGCAATCTGCTCGCAGACGCGGAGGCGAACCGGATCCGGGTAACGGCGGCGGCAGACGCGGACCGGATGGCGAGTGAAGCAAAGCTGCTCAACCAGTCCCCGCTGCTGATCAACAAAATCATCGCGGAACGCCTGTCGGACAAAATTCAGCTGGTGATGGTGCCGTCCGACGGAAAGTATTTCTTCGCCAGCGATCTCTTTAAAGGGATGGGGATGGCTGCACAGTCGGACAACCCCAATGGCCCCAACCAGGGCCGCACGGACGCACCCAATCTGCCTGGAGGACAAAACTAAGCACGGCGTTCGCCTCCGTGGCCACCTGCGCCGCAGGGCGCGGCAGCCCGGACGGCAGTCCCCTGCGGACTCGGCTCGTTCAGAACGGGCTCCGGAGTGAGCAGGGCTGATCCACCTCGGTTGTCGGACATGGCCGCCGAGGTGGACCTTTTTTGCGGAGCATGGCGATGCAGAGCCCACGATATAATCCGCCCCAGCGCATCATGATGAAGAAGTGCTGGGCCGTTGCCCTTGCCCTGATGGCATGTCTGACGCCGTCGGCGCATGCGGCGAACTGGGAGAAGCCGGCGGCCGACCTGGCCAGGCAGATTGCGGCGCTGACCGGGCCGGGTCCGGCAAAGCTGACCGTTCGCAACAACTCCTCGCTGGCGGTGACGGAGATTCCGGCGATCCGGCAGTTGCTGGCGCGCGACCTGCGCAGCCTTGGCGTCCTCACCGGCGGCAGCGACAGCGCCACTCTGATCCGCGTGACGCTCTCGGAAAATGAGCAGGGCGGGTTGTGGGTGGCCGAGGTGGTGGAAGGCACCGAGACGCGCGTGACCATGCTGCCGGTCAGCCTGGGTGCCGCGGCGGCGGGGCCGGGCGGATCGGGTCTGGTGGTGCGGCGGACGCTCATGATCGCAGCGCCGGATCCCATTCTCGATGCCCAGGTTTTCACCGTGGGGACACTGGCGCGCCTGGTGGTACTGGAACCGGAGCGAATCGTGACCTACGTGCGCAGCGCATCGGCGCTTGCATTTTCTGCTGCGCCGGAGGGCGCCGGCTGGGTTCCGGATCAGCAGTTCGCCATCGCCCATACCCGGGCCTATCCGCGGGATATGCGCGGGGAACTCGTCGCCGCCCAGGATCATCTGTTCGACGCGTTTCTCCCCGGGGTGATGTGCAGCGGGACCAACACCGGCGCCCGGATTGCCGTCACCTGCGCGGACAGCGACGATCCCTGGCCCGTTTCGGGATCGGGAGTTGGCTCGGCCACCGGACCATCGGCCGGGATTCCCCAGCGGGCCTTCTACAACGCGATGCGCGACTCCTTCACCGGCGTGCTGGCGCCGGGCTTCGGCATGGATTTGCCCCCCTTCTATCAGGCCTCCGACATGGCACGTCCGACGGGCACGGGCCTTTTGCTGAATACCGTGGATGGGCGGCTGCTGCTCATCGAGAACAACACGCTGGCCCCGGTTGCCGGCGCGAACGACTGGGGAAGTGACTTTGCCGTCGTCCATTCCGCATGCGGATCGGGCGAGCAGGTGCTGGTGTCCGGCTCCGGCTCCGCGTCCGACGGCGACAGCCTGCGCGCCTGGGAGATCGCCGGACGCGAGGCGATTGCCGTCAGTCCGCCCCTGCCCGTGGACGGTGCGGTCATGGCGATCCATCGGGTGACCGGCGGAGCGAGCGCGACGGTGATCGTGCGCCGCGAGGCTCCGCCGCGGTATGAGGTCTGGAATGCGACGGCGCTTTGCAACTAACCGCTGCCTCCTGGGGTGGCTGCTCACGTGTCTGACTCTGTCTGCCGCGGCGCGAACGCGTCCGCATTATGGCGGAACGCTGCGCATCGAGACGCAGGGCGATGCCTGGCAAATGCCGGACGGAATTGCCCGCCGCCTCGTGCTGGACACGCTGACCACGGTGTCCGACACGGGGGGTGCGCAGCCCGCGCTGGCGCTGCGCTGGGAATCGCAAAATGCGGCGCACCGCTGGGAGTTCTGGATTCGGCCCGGCGTCCGCTTCCAGGACGGCGAGCCGCTGACGTCGGACGCCGTCGCGGAAGCGCTGTCGACCCTCTGCGCGCGTCCCATTCCCGGAATAGGCGCCTGTCCGTGGCGCATGGCGCGCGGTGTCGGACCCGCCGTCGTCTTTACTGCCGATGCGCCGGTGCCGGACCTCCCCGAGCTGCTGGCGCAAACCGAGTTCGCCATCGAACGGCAGGATGCGACCGGCGCCGTCATCGGAACCGGTCCCTATCGCGTCACGGGTTTTGCAAACGGAGCGCTCCTGCTGGCCGCCAGTGACGACTGCTGGGCGGGGCGGCCCTTCATCGACACCATCCAGGTGCGAACCCGTCGCACCGTACGCGACCAGTGGCTCGATCTGAGCGTCGGCCGTGCCGACGTCGTCGAAGTTCCCCCCGAACTGCTGCGCCAGGCCAATCAGCAGCATCTGACTGTGTTCGTCTCCGGGCCCGTGGATCTGCTCGCGCTGACGATTGCGCCGTCCGGCCGGTTTGCCGGCCGGGAGATGCGCCAGGCTGCGGCCCTGGCGGTCGATCGCACCGCGCTCTACAACGTGATCTTTCAAAAGCAGGGCGAGATCACCGCCAGCCTGTTGCCCGAAGAACTCAGCGGGTATGCTTTCCTCTTCCCCTCCGACAGAAATCTGGAGCAGGCGCGCGCTCTCCGCGGCGGTGCGGCGGCCGCGCCGCTGCTGCTCGGCTCGCAGGACACCAGCGCCGTCATGCAGCTGGCCGCCGAGCGGCTGGCCCTCAATCTGGACGAAGCCGGGTTCAATGTGCAGGCGGCATCGGCGGCTTCGCGTCCGCCCTGGCCCCTGGAACTGCGCCAGGTCCATCTTCAGGCAACCGATCCCGCGGCGGCTCTGGACGAGATGCTGGCCCGATTCGGGCAGAATGGTAGCGTGACCGGCGCCGATGCAGCATCCCTCTGGCAGCAGGAAAGCGGAGTCCTGCAGAACGACACTGTCGTCCCGCTCCTCTGGCTGCCGCGCGCATGGGCGGTGGGCGAGCGGGTCCGCGACCTGCGCCTCCTGCCCGACGGAGAGCCGGATTTGTCCGACGCGTCGCTGGAGGGAGGGAAGTGACGCTGCGGCAAAAGATGTTGCTGATGCTCGCGCTGACCGTGATGGGGGTGGTGGCCGCTGTGGGATGGACGGGGTCCGTCCGCGTCGGACATGTCTTCGAAGCCATGGACGCGCAGCAGACCGATCAGCTGGTGGGGCAGTTTCAGAAGGAGTTCAGCCAGCGCGCGTCCGACACGGCCGCGAGCATGCAGCGCATGGCCGACAGCGATGTGCTGAAGCGCATTGCCTTCGATCTGGCCAATGGCGGTGACAGCGCTTCCTATCTGACCGTGACTATGCCCCTGGCCCAGGAGTATCGCCTGGATTACCTGGAACTGGTCGCGCACGACGGCAGCATCATCTCCTCCCTGCAGTGGACCGCGCGCTTCGGATACAAGGAGCCGGCCATTGCCGCCGCGGGTAAGCCGGCATTCCTGAAACAGGAAGACCTGCCCGACGGCAGTTCGCAGATCGGCCTTTTTGCTGTGCGGGCCGTCGCCGGGTCCGATCCGGCCCTGTATCTGGTTGGCGGCCGGCAGCTCGACGCCGGATTCCTGAAGGACTTCTCCGTACCCGCCGGCACCGAGCTGCTCATCTACCGCAACGTCTCCGGGCCGTTCGACGCGCACAATTTTGCCGGTGCCGCCGACGACCTGAAGGACGCGGAACACTATCAGGCTCTCGTCGACGAGGCTCGCTCCGGCGGCCGCAACGCCCAGGGCGTCGTGTATCGAACGAAGCGCCGCGAGGACAGCATGAGTGTCACGGCGATGCCTCTCAAAGCGCCCGGCGGCGACGTGCTGGCCGTGCTGGTCATCGCCAATTCCCGGCGCAGCATGGTCGAGGTGCAGGGCCATATCCGCGACATCGCCTATGGCATTGCCGGCCTGGGCATCATCTTTGCGGTGCTGGCCAGTCTGTGGATTGCCGCGCGCATCTCGCGCCCCATCGAGGAGCTGGCGCGCGCGGCCAGCCGGGTTGCCGAAGGCGACTGGGAGACGCGGGTGGATATTCGCAGTCTCGACGAGGTGGGCGACCTGGCCCGCAGCTTTAACAACATGACGCGCCAGCTCACCGACCAGCGTGAGCGGCTGGTGCAGAGCGAGCGTGTGGCGGCCTGGAGAGAGCTGGCCCGCCGCCTCGCGCACGAGCTGAAGAATCCGCTCATGCCTCTGCAGATCACGGTGGAGAATATGGTGCGCGCAAAGAAGCTGCCGAAGAAGGAGTTCGACGAGGTCTTTCAGGAGAGCGCCGCCACCCTGACCGCCGAGATTGAAAACCTCAAGACCATCGTCGGCCGCTTCAGCGATTTCTCGAAGTTGCCCAAACCCCAGGCCGTGGAGATGGACGCGCGCGAGGCCGTGCGCCGCGTGGTCAAGCTCTATGGTCCCGCCCTCGAGGAAAAGCACATCGAGCTGGGAACCTCCATCGGCGCGGAGCCCCTGCCGATCCTCGGCGATTCGGAGCTGCTGCATCGCGCCCTTTCGAACCTGATCCTCAACGCCATGGACGCGATGCCGGAGGGCGGGACGCTGACCGTTTCCGCCGTGCGCGCAAAGGAAACGGCCCGAATTTCGGTCGCCGATTCGGGCGCCGGCCTCACCCCTGAAGAATGCGAACGCCTGTTCACCCCCTACTACACGACCAAACAGCACGGTACCGGACTGGGGCTCGCGATCGTCCAGTCCGTGATCACCGACCACAACGGAACCATCGCTGTCGAGAGCGCGGAAGGCGGCGGCGCACGCTTCGTCATCGGACTGCCCCTGACAGGGAATTCGCACCCATGAGCAAAGCCGACATCCTGATTGTCGATGACGAGGCGAACACCCTGGCGTCCCTCTCTCGCGCCTTCCGCCTGGCCGGGCATGAAGCCACGGTCTGCGACAACGCCGCGAAGGCCCTGGAACTGGCGAAGTCGCGCCCCTTCGACCTGATCCTGTCCGACGTGGTCATGCCCGGGCGGGACGGCCTCGGCCTGCTCGAGGATTTGAAAACAAATGGAGTGACCGCGCCCGTGGTCATGATGTCCGGCCAGGCGCACATCGAAATGGCGGTGAAAGCGACCCGCCTGGGCGCCATGGACTTCCTTGAAAAGCCGCTCTCCACCGACAAGCTGCTGCTCACCGTGGATAACGCGATGAAGCTCAGACGGCTCGAGAGCGAGAATCGCGAATTGCGCCGTCGCGTCGGCAGGCACGAGCTGGTGTGGACCGGCGAGGCGATGCGCCGCGTCATGGCGCAGATCGATCGCGTGGCGGCCAGCGAAACCCGCATTTGCATCTACGGCGAGACGGGGACGGGCAAGGAGCTGGTGGCGCGTACCCTGCATGAGAAAAGCGCGCGCGCAGCGGGTCCGTTTATCACGCTCAATTGTGCCGCGATCCCGGCCGAGCTGATCGAGAGCGAGCTCTTCGGGCACGAGAAGGGATCCTTTACCGGCGCCACCCAGCGGCACGTGGGAAAGTTCGAGCAGGCGCACCACGGCACGCTGTTCCTCGACGAAATCGGCGACATGCCCCTGGCCCTCCAGACGCGCCTGCTGCGCGTGCTCGAGGAGTCCGAGGTGGAGCGGATCGGCGGCGACAAGCCGGTCGCCGTGGATGTGCGGGTTGTCGTGGCGACGCATCGCAACCTCGAGGAGATGGTGGAGGCCGGTAATTTTCGCCGCGATCTGTATCATCGCGTCGTCGTTTTTCCCATCACCCTGCCGCCGCTGCGCGCCCGGAGAGAAGACATTCCCGCACTGGTGGAGTACTTCGCCCGGCAGGTGTGCGCGCAGAACGGCTGGAAGCCCACGCCTTTTGCGCCTGAGGCCGTAAACGCGCTGCGCGAGTATCCGTGGCCGGGGAACATTCGCGAGCTGCGCAATGCCGTCGAGCGGTTGCTGCTGCTGGCCGCCGAGAGCGTGGATGGCGCGACCGTGGAGATGGCTTTGCCCGGGCGCGGATCCGGCGCCGCGGCCGTCGCCTCAACCGATACGGCCGGATCGGCGCAGGGTCCGCTCGCCCAGCGGGTGGCGGATTTCGAACGCGCTGTGCTGCTGGCAGAACTGGAACGCAGCGGCGGCCACGTGACCAACGCCGCAAAAGCGCTCGGTCTCGAGCGCAGCCACTTCTACAAGAAGTGCCAGCAACTCGGCATCGATCTCAAAGCCGAGCGCGCGTAGCGCGCGTGCAGATCTCGCCTTAGTGCACGCCGGCGGCCAGCAGCGTGGTATTCGCCCTTCGCCGATGGGCGGTCAGCCGCGGTGGCGCGGGCGGTGCATAGCTCCGGTATACCGTCACGTGGAAACACGCCTGGTAGAACTCCTCTTCCACGTCGATCCTGCCTTCCGCCTGCAGCGGCAGCAGCCACGCGCGCATCCAGGAGATTTCCGACAGCGACATCCCCTTCTTGCCGATATCGACGGCGGCGCCGGTCAGGTGCGGAGAAGCCGTGTCGCCCTCGGCGGGTGCCGCGTTTCCGTTGATCGCCATCAGGGCACGTTGGAACGCCACCGTGCGCACCGCGGAATTGACCTGGATGGAGCGGTGGAAGCGCGCGTAGTGCGAGCGCGCCAGGTCGGCCAGAAAGCGCGCCGTCCACGGACGGCAGTAGCGGCGATCCCTCGGCAGGTCGGGATTGACGCGAAGTGCAGAGCTCGCCGGAACCGCAATGAGATCCCGGTCGGCTTCCATCTCATGCAGCTGCGCGTCGTCTTCGATGCGCGTCAGCCCCTCGGCATCGTCGCGCTCGTTCTGGCGCATGAGCGAGGCCAGCGATCCGCGCAGCGGCGGAACAAAGTGGATGCGGCGCACCGTTGGAATGGTCGCCTGCGTCTCCGCCGGCAGCGTCGAGAGAGCGGCCCTGCGGAAGCGGGTTCGTGAGGCCGGGTGTTCGTAGTTCGCGCGCCGGCTGGCAACCTCCACGCGCCGGGCTTGCACGTGCGACGATGCGGCAACCGCACGGCGCGGTTGCGCCGACTCCGCGTGGCAGCCGACGGATGCCGGATTGGCCAGCACCGTATGACTGGCGTGGCCGGCGATCTCGCCGCAGTGCGACGAAGCAGCGCTGCGACGATAAGCACGATGATGGCGGTGATACGGGGCCCCGGGGCTTGCCGTGGAAGCAAAGACAGGCAGCGCCAGCGCGAAGCTGGCGGCCAGGACGAAGGGGGCGGAACTGCGCATACGGAACCTGCGAGGTTATCGAAAGAGCAATACCAGAGTATCTGACCCGCGCGCTGCGGAAAAGTAGCAGACCGGGTTCGCTTACTGCGGGAAGGGAAGCCGAGGGCGGAATTGCAGTAAGTCGTTGTTGAGACGGAGGCTTCGGGTTCCCCGCGGCTGCGTTTTTCATTCTGCCCGGGCGGCCCGGGGAGTACAATTCCTGGAAATCAAGGAAAGCAGCGCTTCAGCAGACCCATTTTCCCGGAGGATTTTCATGGCCGATGCAGTGGCACAACCCGAGGCCGCCGCGCCGCTGAGCGAGGTGCAGCGGATCGTCACTACCTTTTCTGCGCCGTCAAAGCTTGGCAGGGACATCCTGCGCAGCGCAGCCTGGTGGGGGCCGTTCATCATACTCGTCCTTGTCAGCCTGGCGTTTTCCTTTACCGTCCAGAAAAAAATCGGGTGGGCAGCCGTCTACGACAACGCCATCAACCAGAATCCGAAGATGAAGGAGATGATCCAGAATCTGCCTGCGGACCAGCAGGCCACCGCGCGCCAGAAGGGGATTGCCCGGCAGCCCTACAGCGCTTACGGAGCCCCGATTCTTGCCCTCATCTTCACTGCGATCTTTGCCCTTCTCATCTGGCCCACCATCAATTTCGGCTTCGGAGGCACCGCGAAGTTCTCCAGAATATTCGCGGTCCTCATGTACACAAACCTCATCAGCGTCGCCCTGAAATACCTGCTCGCCATTGTGGCCGTCTTTGCCGGGCTCTCGCCGGAAGGATTCAACATCAGTAATCCCGTCGGCACCAACATTGGCTACTACCTGATGGGCAACTCGCCCCTCTGGCTCGTCACCCTGGGAACATTCCTGGATGTCTTCGGAATCTGGGCGCTCGTCGTATCCGCCATCGCCTGCGGGATCGTCGCCCGCGTGAAGACCACCTCGGCGGCCATTGCCGTCTTCGGCTGGTGGTTGCTCTTCATGCTCGCCATCACCGGACTCGTCGCCGCGGTCAGCTAGCCCGCGCATCAACTCCACTCGCAAAGCAAAAGGCCCGCCATCCCGGCGGGCCTTGTTGTCTTCGGCGCGACTGAAGATTCCCCTACTCCTCCTCTTCGTCTCCCGTCGGTTTCTTCGCGTTCGCCACAATTTTCTCCGCGATCAGCTGCGGCACAACGTCGTAGTGGTTCATCTCCATGTGGAAGCTGCCCCGCCCCTGGGTCATCGCCGTCAGGCTCTGCCCATAGGTCAGCATCTCCGCCATCGGCACCTCGGCGCGGATGATCGTCGTCGCCCCGTGCCCGTCCATGCCCTGCACGCGGCCCCGCCGCTGGTTCAGATCGCCCATCAGCGTGCCCGCGAACTCCTGTGGCGCTTCGATCTCCACCGACATGATCGGCTCCAGCAGCGTCGGTTTCGCCTGCTCCATGCACTTGCGGAAGGCGAGACGCCCGGCCATCTTGAACGACAGCTCGTTCGAGTCGACGTCGTGATAGCTCCCGTCGTAGAGAATCACCCTGAAGTCGACCACCGGGTAGCCGGCCAGGTAGCCGCGTGCCGCCGACTCCTGGATGCCCTTCTCGACCGCCGGAATGTAGTTGCGCGGAATGGCGCCGCCGAAAATGTCGTTCACAAACTCGAAGCCGCCGCCCCGCACCAGAGGCTCCATCTTGATCTTGCAGTCGCCGTACTGGCCGTGGCCCCCCGTCTGTTTCTTGTGCCGCCCCTGCGCGTCCGCGCGTCCGCGAATCGTTTCGCGGTACGGCACCCGCGGCGCCTTCAGTGTCACCTCCGTGTGGTAGCGCTTGCGCAGCTTGCTCACCAGCGCCTCGATGTGCGGCTGGCCGGCGCCGGCAATCAGGAATTCGTTCGTTTGCGAGTCGCGGAAGAAGCGCACCATCGGATCCTCTTCCATCAGCTTGTGCACCGCGGGAGCCAGCTTGTCCTCGTCCGCGCGCGACTTCGGCTCGATCGCCCACGTCATCGCCGGCTCCGGCATGGCCACCGGCTCGTAGAATACCTCGCTGCTCTTGTCGCCCAGCGTGTCGCCGGTCAGTGTTTCGCGCAGCTTGGCTACCGCGCCCAGATCCCCCGCGTGCAGTTCGCCCACGGCGACCGCCGTCCGCCCCTGCATGATGGAAAGGTGCGAGAACTTTTCCGCCGTCCGCCGCGAATAATTCTGCGCCGTGCCGTCGTTTTTCAGCACGCCGGAGAAAACCTTGAAGAAGCTGATCCGTCCCGCAAACGGATCCGTCATTGTCTTGAAGACGTAAAGCGAAAGCGGCTCGGCGTCGGAAACCTTGCGCATCACGATCTCCGGCGACTGGCTCTCGGTCGTCGTGACCCCTCCATTGCCGGGCCCGCCTGCCGCCGCCGCTACCGTATGCAGCACGGCCCGCGCTGCGACCGGTTCCCGCTCGATGGGCGCCGGCGCGTAAACCTTCAGGAAATCCAGCAGGTGATCCGTCGCCACATTCGTCAGGCCGCTCGCGTACAGGACCGGAAAGATGCGGTCCTCGCGAATCGCCTCGTGCAGCGCGGAGATCAGATGCTGCTCCGGAATCGTGCCCTCGCGGAAGAATTCCTCCATCAGCTCGTCCTTGCCTTCCGCCACCAGTTCCACCAGCGTCTCGTGCGCCCGCTGGGCCGGTTCTTTCAGAGCCGCGGGGACCTCCCCGATCTTGCCGTGACCGTCGCCGCCGGGCGTATAGAAGAACGCCTCCATGGTGACCAGATCAATCACGCCTTCGAATCCTTTGCCGTCCGCTATGGGCAGCTGAACGGGAATGCACTGCCGGCCAAAACGATCCGAGAGCGCGCCCAGCGTCGACTCCGCCGAAGCCGCGGCCCGCGGATGGTCCATCTGGTTGATCACCACCGCGCGCGGCAAATTGAATTCCTCGGCGTATTTCCATACGCGCTCCGTCATGGGCTCGACCCCGGTCACGGCATTCACCGCCACCAGCGCGGCCTCCACCGGGGCCATCGCGGCACGCGCTTCGTGCACGAACATATGAAAACCGGGCGTATCGACAAAGTTCACCTTCACGCCGTTCCATTCGGCAAAAGCCAGCGCGTTCTGCATCGTGGTCCCGCGGGCGACATCCTCTTCGTCGTACGCGGTGACGGCCGATCCATCCTCCACACGGCCCAGAGCGGGGGTCATTTTTGCGGCATGCAGCAGAGCGGAAATCAGCGTGGTCTTCCCGCTGTGCGCATGCCCCACTACAGCTACGTTGCGGATCTCACTTCCCTGGTAGGCTTTCATTCACGGCTCCTTGTGCAACAAATTGGACGCGACCCGCGCAAAGCCGGGCCGCCTTGACGTCGCGTGGCAAAAACAGGCAAGTAAACATCAATTCGCCGGCCGGAACTGTGACGGCCGATACAAACTCGCCAAACGCAGGGATTTCGGGAAGGCGTCGTGGGTGGCGTCTGTTCGGAGGCGGGATGAGCTCCGGCGCGCGCTGCGAGCGGGCCGGAATACGCGGATCGTCGATCCTCTTCCGGCATACGAAAAGCGTTCCTGCAACGAGGGTTTTCGGAGGCCGATTCACCTCGCGTTCACAGGAACAGGGATGGTAGCACAGCGAGGGAGGGAGTGTCGGCGGGGACCCGGAGCAGGTTGGGCCGGAACAATCGGCGCCCATCCGGTGTCTGGAAGACTAACGTCTTACCATGGAAGGCAAGGGGTGGCGTGCGTCCCAGCGGAGGCATCCCAGAAGAAAGTGAGCCGGAATTTTAACTGGATCTGGTACCTGGGCGCCGCGGTTTGGTTTCTGAACGCGGCCCTCGCCATGCATCATGGCAAACTGCGCCTCGGCCTGACCAATGCCGTCATCGCGGCGGTGTTCCTCGCCGCCGGCGTCTTCTTCGGCAAACAGGCAAAACGCTCCTCCGGCGGCGGGAACGGCCGGGGCCGCTGAAAGAAACGCCCCGCGGGACCCAAACCGGCCCCGCCATCCGAATCTAGTGCGCCGATCCCGCCATCGCTGCCGGCTGCGCCAGTTCCTGCTCCGCCAGCGCCACACATTCCTCCAGAAGGTCCAGAGCGATCGCGGCCTCATGCTCATTCACAAGCAGCGGCGGCGCCAGGCGAATCGAGTTCTCGCCGCACCCCAGGATCAGCAGCCCGCGCTCAAACGCCAGATCGACGATCCGGTCCCGCACCTGAGGCGCGGTCTCCCGCGTCCTCTGATCCTTCACGATCTCCAGGCCGATCATCAGCCCGCGCCCCCGCACATCCCCCACCACGGGATGCCGTGACGGCCAGTCCCGCAGGCGGGCGAACATCGTCTCGCCCTGGCGTGCCGCGTTGGCCAGGCCCTCGCGCTCCAGAATGTCAATCGTCGCCAGAGCGGACGCGATGCAGATCGGGTTGCCCCCAAACGTCGATGCGTGCGAACCCGGTTTCCAGTCCATGATGGACGCGCGCGTCATGCAGACTCCCAGAGGCATGCCCGACGCAATGCCCTTCGCCATGCAAACGATGTCCGGCTCGACCCCTGTATGCTCGATCGCCCACCACTTGCCCGTGCGCCCGGCGCCCGACTGCACCTCGTCGGCCACCAGCAGGATGCCGTACTTGTCGCAGATGCGCCGCAGCTCCTGCATGAAGATCGCCGGCGCGACCACGTAGCCGCCCTCGCCCTGGATCGGCTCCACAAAGATCGCCGCAACTTCCTCCGGCGCGAGCGTGGTGTGGAAGAGCTTCTCTTCGATGTACCGCGCGCAGCCCAGCGCAAAGGCTTCCTCCTCCTGCGGCCCCCCGCTGCAGCCCCGGTACGCGTACGGATAACGCACGTGCGTGACGCCGGGGACCAGCGGCGCAAACCGCCGCCTCTGCTGCGGCTTCGAGGCGGTCAGCGAGAGCGCGCCCATCGTGCGTCCGTGGAATGCGCCGAAGAAGGCAATGATGTTCTGCCGTCCCGTATGGTACCGCGCGATCTTCAGCGCGCATTCGATCGCCTCGGCGCCCGAGTTGCCGTAGTAGAACCGGTGCGGCCCCGGCATCGGCGCGATCGCCGACAGCCGTTCCGACAGCGTCACCAGCGACTCGTAGTAAAAATCGGTCCCCGACATGTGGATCAGCTCCGCCGCCTGCTTCTGGATGGCCGCAACGACCTCCGGGTGGCAGTGGCCGGTCGAGACCACCGCGATGCCGGCGGCAAAGTCGAGAAACTCGTTTCCGTCCGCGTCTTCCACGCGCACACCCCGTCCGCGTTTCGCCACCAGCGGATACGAGCGCGTGTAACTGGGCGAAATAAGCCGGTCGTCGGCCTCGACGATCCGGCGCGCCTGCGGGCCAGGCAGCGGCGTCTTGATGCTGGGGCCGTACTTCTGGACGATTTCCTTCGCGACCGTCATGGGTCTCTCCTTTGCAGATGCGTTGCGGCGGTCCAGCCATCGGCCGATCCGATCGGGACTGCGATGGCAATGTCGGTGAGAGAAGTCTTTCTTCGGGCACGGCGCCGGGTCGGGCGTCGTGGCAGCTTTGACTAGTCGCTGCCGAAGAGGCTCGGTCGCGTGCGGGTCGGCAAGGTGCGCCGGTAGCGGCGCGGCGCGATGGCGCGCACAAAGGTCCCATTCCAGCTTTTGCGGTTGAACCCGGCCGAATTGGAGAGAGCGCGGCGCATCGTTTGCCTGGCCTGAGCATAGCACGGGCCCAACCAGGGTTCGGGAGGAATCTACCCGATCGTCACCTGCCCCGCATACGGCGGATCTTCCTGCGACTCTTTGCAACCGCGCCTTTTCTGTCCTTACGGCCCCTGGAATCGAGCGCCCCTTCCCGGATGCCTGGCGAAACAGGGCTCGCCAGCCGCAGAAGAACCCCACGCGGCGTGTCCTCAGCGATGAACTCGGTCCCAGGTCCCCGGCCGCGCCGCTCCCTTATAGAAGCAGGCAGATCAAGGCGTCTCCCGGACAAAAGCCTGGTTGTCTCCATCGGGGGCTCTCCCAACCCGAACAAAGCGGAGATCGCCATTACCATCGGCTTGGTACCGGCGTTCATCAGGCGATCTCTCCACAGCAGACGACCTTCGAGCCCCCCGCAACATCCGTATACTAAGAGTATGTCGATCGTTCGCAACGCTGCCGCCATCGCCAAAGGCATGAGCATTACCTTTCGCGAAATCTTCCAGCCGACCGAGGTGGAAAACTACCCCGACGGCAAGGGGCCCACGCGCGGCGCGGTCCTGCAGGAGCGCTTCCGCGGCGCCCACGTGCTGCAGCGCGACGAGAACGGCCTCGAAAAGTGCGTCGCCTGCTTCCTCTGTGCCGCCGCCTGCCCGTCCAACTGTATCTATATTGAAGCGGCCGAAAACACCGCCGAAAAGCGCATCTCCAGTTCCGAGCGCTACGCCCGGGTCTACAACATCGACTACAACCGCTGCATCTTCTGCGGCTATTGCGTCGAGGCCTGCCCCACCGACGCCATCACCCATGGCCACGGCTTCGAGCTGGCCAGCCTCAACGCCACCAACCTCGTCATGCGCAAGGAAGACATGCTGGTGCCCGCCGTCGGCATGCCCGGCCAACTGGCCGCCCAGTCTGATTCCGTGAAGTAGCGGCAGAATCCCCGCGTGGCTCGCCTGATGCGGACGCGAAGTTCCGTTGGAACCCGGTTTTAACGCATCGGATGCCTGGAAACGCCGCTCACCCGCCTCCCGGTTCGTGATTCGCCGCATCTTCGCTACCATCAGAGGAGATACCGGTGTCTGAATCCTCACCGGGATCGACACTTTGCCGCCTCACTCCGGGCTTGCCGAAGACATGAGCTCAGCACCCCAGCATCCGCTGTCCAAAATCCTCCAACAGCGCATCGCCATCATCGACGGCGCGATGGGCACCACCATCCGCACCTACGGGATGAAGGAAGCCGACATCCGCGGCGACCGATTCCGCGATGCGAAGAAGGATCTGCTCAACAACGGCGACCTCTTCACGCTCACGCAGCCCGCGATGATCGGCGACATCCACCGCCGCTTCCTCGAAGCCGGCGCCGACATCATCGAAACCAACACCTTTGGCGCCACCACCATCGCGCAGAGCGAGTTCTTCGTCGACGATCCGCGCGAGCACGGCGGCCGCAAAGATCCCGCTTTCTACCAAAAAATCATCGACGACAAGTTCCTCGCTGGCCTGGCCTGGGAGATCAATGAGCAGTCGGCGCGCCAGTGCCGCGAATGGGCCGATCGCGTCGCCAGCGCTACCGGACGCCCGCGCTTTGTCGCCGGCGCCATCGGCCCGCTCACCGTTTCGCTCTCCAACTCCCCCGACGCCGACGATCCCGGCTTCCGCGTCATCACCTTCGATCAGGTGAAGACAGCCTACAAGCAGCAGGTGCGCGCCCTCATCGCCGGCGGCTCCGATCTCCTGCTCGTTGAGACCATCTTCGATTCCCTCAATGCCAAAGCCGCCCTCGTCGCCATCCGCGAAGTCTTCGACGAAGACGGCCTGACCGCGAAGCACCAGGAGCTTCCCGTCATGATCTCCGCCGCCGTCGGGCGCGGCGGCGAAACCATGATCTCCGCCCAGACCGTCGCCGCCTTCTGGGACGCGGTCGAGCACGTTCGCCCCTTCTCCGTCGGGCTCAACTGCTCGCTCGGCCCCGACCTGATGTATCCGTTCCTTGAAGAACTGTCGGAGAAGGCCGGCGTCGCCATTTCCGCTTACCCCAACGCCGGTTTGCCCAACCCGCTCTCGCCCACCGGCTTCGACTTCGGCCCCGGCGACATGGCGCGCTACCTCGGCGACTTCGCGCGGGGCGGCCTCATCAACATTGCCGGCGGCTGCTGCGGCAACACGCCCGAGCACATCGCCGCCATCGCGAAGGCGCTCGAGAACCAGCAGCCGCGTCCGCTCGCGGCGGGCAGCTGGCAGCCGGAAGCCGGAAGCCCGGGCGTTGCCGGCAGCCTGCAGCTCGCCGCTGGCCGCACGGAATCCTTTCTTCCCCTGCGTCTCTCCGGCTCGCGCCCCTTCACCCAGCAGCAGAACGTCTTCATCATGATTGGCGAACGCACCAACGTCGCCGGCTCCCCGAAGTTCGCCAGGCTGATCAAAGACGGCAAGTACGAAGAGGCCGTCTCCATCGCGCGTCAGCAGGTGGAGAACGGCGCCAACGTCATCGACATCTGCATGGACGAGGGCATGATCGACGGCGTCGCCGCCATGTCGCGCTTCCTTTTGCTCCTCGCCAGCGAGCCCGAAGTCGCCGCCGTGCCCTTCATGATCGACTCCTCGAAATGGGAAGTCATCGAGGCCGGCCTGAAATGCATGCAGGGCAAGGGCATCGTCAACTCCATCTCCCTCAAGGAAGGCGAAGCCGTCTTCCGCGAGCACGCCGCCACTGTCCTCAAATATGGTGCGGCCGTCGTCGTCATGGCCTTCGACGAGCACGGCCAGGCCGCAACCTTCGAAGACCGCATCCGCGTCTGCCAGCGCGCCTACCGCATCCTCGTCGACCAGGTCGGCTTCCCGCCCGAGGACATCATCTTCGATCCCAATATCCTCACCGTTGCTACCGGCATGGAGGAGCACAACAACTACGCGGTCGACTTCATCCGCGCTGCAACCTGGATCAAAAAGAACCTGCCCCACGCGAAAGTCAGCGGCGGCGTCTCCAACATCTCCTTCAGCTTCCGCGGCAACAACAAAGTCCGCGAAGCCATGCATGCGGCCTTCCTCTACCACGCCATCGCCGCCGGCCTCGACATGGGCATCGTCAACGCCGGTCAGCTCGAAATCTACGAGGAGATCGAACCCGAACTCAAGACGCTGGTCGAAGACGTGCTGCTCAATCGCCGTCCCGACGCGACCGAGCGGCTCGTGAATTTCGGCGAGCAGCTCAAAGCCAGCGGCGCGGATTCAGCCGCTGTCGAGAAGCAGACCCAGGAGTGGCGCCACGCCACCGTCGAAGAACGCCTCAGCCACGCGCTGGTGAAGGGCATCGACGCCTATATCGAGACCGACACGGAAGAGGCTCGTCAGAAACTCGGCCGCCCACTCGCTGTCATCGAGGGCCCGCTCATGGCCGGCATGAGCGTGGTCGGCGATCTCTTCGGCGCCGGCAAAATGTTCCTGCCCCAGGTCGTGAAGTCGGCGCGCGTGATGAAAAAAGCCGTCGCCTACCTCACTCCCTTTATGGAAGAGGAGAAAGCGGCCCTCGCTGCAGCCGGCCGCGAAGTCAAAACCCAGGGCAAGATCGTCCTCGCCACCGTGAAGGGCGACGTACACGACATCGGCAAGAACATCGTCGGCGTCGTCCTCGCCTGCAACAACTACGAAGTCATCGACATGGGCGTGATGGTCCCGGCCGAGAAAATCCTCGAACGCGCCAGAGCCGAGCACGCCGACGTCATCGGCCTCAGCGGCCTCATCACCCCCTCGCTCGACGAGATGGTGCACGTCGCCCGCGAGATGGAACGCCTCGAATTCAAGCTGCCGCTGCTCATCGGTGGAGCGACGACGAGCCGCGCGCACACGGCCATCAAAATCGCGCCGCATTACAGCCAGCCGGTGGTACACGTCCTCGACGCCAGCCGCGCCGTCCCGGTGACCACGAGCCTGCTGAGCGACGAGAACAAAGCCGACTTCGTCACGCAGCTGAAGCTCGAATACGCGGCGGTTCGCAAGTCCCACTCCGCGCCGAAGCAACCCATGGTCCCTCTCGCCGAAGCCCGCGCGCGCCGCACGCCCATCGCGTGGAAGCCGGAAGACATCGCGACCCCCTCCTTCACCGGCGTGCGCGTCCTCGACCACTTTCCGCTCGCCGAGCTGCGCGGCTACATCGACTGGAGCCCCTTCTTCCACACCTGGGAGCTGAAGGGCATCTACCCGCGCATTCTCGACGACGAAAAACAGGGCGCCCAGGCGCGCCAGCTCTTCGCCGAAGCACAAACCCTCCTCGATCGCATCGTCGACGAGAAGCTGCTCACCGCGTGCGCCGTCTACGGATTCTTCCCCGCCAACGCCATCGGCGACGACGTCGAGCTCTACACCGACGCGGCGCGAACCGCCGTCCGCGACCGTCTCCACTTCCTGCGCCAACAGGCCAATCGCGAAGGCAGCGAGCCCTGCCGCTCCCTGGCGGACTTCATTGCCCCGCGCGAAACCAGCCTGCCCGACACCATCGGCGCCTTCGTCGTCACCAGCGGCATCGGCCTGAAGGAGCTCGTCGAGAAGTTCAAAGCCCAGCACGACGACTACAGCGCCATCATGGCCGAAGCCCTTGCCGACCGCCTCGCCGAGGCCTTCGCCGAATGCCTCCACAAGCGTGTCCGCCGGGAATGGGGCTTCGGCTGCTGCGAAAAGCTCAGCAACGACGACCTCATCGCGGAAAAGTATCGTGGCATCCGCCCTGCCCCCGGTTATCCCGCCTGCCCGGACCACACCGAGAAAGGCACGATCTGGCGCCTGCTCGATGTCGAGGCCAACGCGGGCATCCATCTCACCGAGTCCTACGCCATGTGGCCGGGCTCCAGCGTCAGCGGCCTCTACTTCGCGCATCCGGAGTCGCGCTACTTCACCGTCGGGAAGATCGATCGCGACCAGGTCGCCGACTACGCCCAGCGCAAAGGCATGAACCTCGCGGAGGTCGAACGCTGGCTCGGCCCCAACCTCGGCTACGAATGAACTGCGGCTGGCCAGCCTGAACTCCCGCCTGAGCCCCGATTGAAGCCCCGATTGAAGCCCCGATTGAACCCGCCTGAACTCCCATGGAAGCCCGCCTGCACTCCCGCCTGAGCCTCGATTGAAGCCCGCCAGAAGCCGGCCTGCACCCCCATGGAAGCCCGGCTGATTCCGCCTGCACTCCCGCCCGAGCCTCGATTGAAGCCCGCCAGAAGCCGGCCTGCACCCCCATGGAAGCTGGGCTGCCACCCGCCTGAGCCTCGAAGCCCGCATGAAGCCAGCCTGAACTCCCGCTGGAGCCTCGATCCGGCTCAGCCGCAATCGGCTGCACCCCCTTCGCCCCCCGGCCAGGTTCACCCCACAGCAAGCAGAAGAAGCCTGCGCGCCACGAACTTCAAGGCAAATCCTGCCCGGGTCGGTGCCCAAAGGCACGCCCTGGCCCCTTTCGGGAAAACCCGCAATCAGACCCCCCATCCCCCCGGGCTGCGTGCGGGACGCTCCCTGAAAACACAGGGTTTCGTTTGTGTTGTCGATCTGATAACCCCCGCCTGTCCCGCGTTGCGGGAGGAAGCCCCCGCCTCGCGGAGAAGTCCGGAGCCGCCTGTCGACCCCGGCTCAGTGCCCAGCTCCCGCCCCCTCCAGCGTTGCGCGGTGGCAGTCGTAGACGGCCAGCACTTTGCCGGCGCGTCCTGGATCCGTCGACCAGGTCTTCGAAACCTCCGTGATGAACTGCTCGCCGGTCGCGGCGGCCAGCGCGGCTTTGTAGTTGGGATACGCGGCGCTCAGCGACGTGAGCAGAGCCATCCGCTCGCGGAAGCAGGCTGCCCAGTCGGCAAACCTGACCCAGTTCGCCTGGATGGCAACCCAGGCTCCGTGCAAATACTCCCGCGTCGGCAGAGCGACGGTGTCGGTCCCCGCCAGGGGCGGATGCGCCTGCTTCTGCCCGAACAGATTGTTAGCCTCCATCGCCAGATGCGACAGCCCCCACCCGGACTCCAGCGCGGCCTCGCAGGCCGCATATTCCGGGAAGGGATGGCCGGCGGCGCGGGCTGCCGCTGCGGCTTTCGTCAGAAACTCTTCCTGTATAGCTCCCATGGTTCTCCTTCTCCTCCTGCGCGCAATAAAAAAGGCGGAGCCAGGATTGGCATCCGCCTGCTTTTACTTCCAGATTGTATTGTCGCCATAGCGAGGGGCCAGGCTCAAGCTCTTTGTGCGGCCCCGGAAAACAAAGGTCACGTGACGTTGGTACCCCCGCCGCGAGGAGGCCCGGACTCTGCTTGCCTGTTCACCCGGAACGAAGAAGCGGGGGAAGAATCCGCCTCTATCCAGCCTTCTTCAGCGCTGCCGGCTTCTTCGCCTTCTTCGCCGGCGCGGGCGCCGCCGCTGATTTCGATCTGACCTCGCGCATGGGCTTCTCATGCAGCAGCAGCTCCACCGAGCGCATCTGCGCGTTGTCATAGAACCAGCGCTGCACGGCATTGTCCTCGAGCAGATTCACCAGCCCCAGGATGCACATCCCCTGGTGGTGAGCCATCCACTCGCGCACCGCTTCCGGCTTGGCTCCGGTGCAGTCGATGGCTTCGTAGAAACCGTAGGCCCCCGTGTATCCATCCGCGGCCATGCGGCGCAGGTTGCGGATCGACGCCGTCGGTTCCACGTTCAGCGCGAGGAAGGTCGAATAGGGCGAAATCACCGGCCCCGCGGTCGCGTCCCACTTGAGGGCGATCTGCGGGATGCCGTACGCCTGGTAGTGGTAGTGGCCCTGGTCGCTCTTCGCCGCGTAGCCCGACTCGGAGATCCCCCAGTAGGGCAGGTTGTGCGCGCGCGCAAAATCGCGCTGGATCTCGACCGCGCCGAGCAGCGACCGCGACAGCAGCGTCTCCGGATAGCTGCGCATCCACAGCGCCGGCATCAGGTACTCGAACATCGTGCCCGTCCACGAGAGCAGCACCGAGCAGCCATACGCCTGGGTCTGCACGCGCGACATCTTGAACCATCCCTGCTGCGAGAGCTCGCCGCGCGCCACGGCGATGTACGTCGCGATGCGTGCCTCCGAGGCCAGCATGTCGTAGCAGGCCCAGTGAATCTTGCCGGTGGCAAACTCGTAGCCGATCGAAAGCAGCAGGCGATCCTTATTGACGAGGAAGGCGAAGTCCGTCTCGTCCGCCAGGCGTCCCGCTTCTGCGGAGACGAAGCGCAGGCTCTCCACCAGCGTCCGCAGGCGCTCCGTCGCAGCGGCAAGATCGAGCCGCAACTGTTCCATCAGCGCAGCCGTCTCGGCCGAGGCCGGCATCAGCTGCGGCCGGCTCAGGCGCCGCTCCAGCGCGGCCGCCAGCGCCGGCGCATCTTCCAGCGGCGTCGTGGGCGGCTCTTCGGGGTCGGTGGCCAGCGGATGAAAGCCGGCTTCGCCCGCGAGGCGTTCCTGCAGGATGCCGCGAATGGAAGCATAGGCAGGGTTCCGCCACGGCGTGTACTCGCGCACCAGAGTAACGATGGCCTCGATGCGATGGCGGACTTCATTCGACCAGTACGCGACTTCGTCCGGCGAAGGCTCCGTGTACGCCGGCAAATCCGCGAAGGCCGCCTGCGTCTGCGGCGCAAGAGTCCACGCAAGCCAGGTGTCCCGGGAGGCGCCCTCAGCCGGCGTACGCAGTTGCGCCAGCCTTTCCGGCAATCCCGGCAGCGACTGCAGCAGGCGCAGGTGCGTCGCCAGGCCGGCCAGCAGGCGCGGCTCCACCAGCGGGCGCTTCAGCAGTGCGACGGCCCCCGTCTTCAGCGTGTAGAGCGATGCAACAAGGTTGCCGCTGTCCACCGAGGAGACGGTGATCGGCTGCAGCGGCTCCAGCGTGTCGGTCGTGTACCAGTTGTAAAGGTGGCCGCGGTAGAGCGGCAGCTTCGCCATCGTCGCGTAACTGCGCTGCATCAGGTCGGCAAACTCCGGCGCCGTCAGGAAGCCGAATTCGCAGGCCGCCTGACGGGCGTTGAAGAGCAGGCCCAGGTTGGTGGGCGAGACGCGCGCCGCTTCGAAGAGGCCGTCTTCCTCCACGTTGTCGGGGATGAGGTAGTTGTGGCGCGCGCCGCCGTATTCGTGAAAAAACCGCCACACGCGCAGCGCCTGCTCGCGGAGGAAGACGTCGTCGCTGGGGTGCAGCTGCTGGCGCGGCTCGCGCGGCGGCCGGTTCAGCCAGCGCGTGATGTCGTTTTCAAATCCCCACAGCAGCAGGATCGGCGCCGCCGGAATCAGCGCGATGGGACGGAAGGCCGCCAGGACCAGCGCGATGAGCGCCGCAACGATGGGCGTGAACGCGAGATAGCGATCGACCGTCGAGGTTCGCCGCTCCGACGATTCGGCCTCCGCCGCCGTCTCCCACTCCAGCAGCCGCTGCCCGGTGACCATGCGCCGCACCATGGCGCGCACGATCGCGTCAATCGCCAGCATGGTCTGGTGGGGCAGAAAAGCGAGCGTCAGCAGGGCGGTGAAAATCGACTGCTGGAATCCGGTGAGGACGTCGTTCGTCGCGCCTTCCTGCTCGATGAACATCGATCGGCCAAAGCCGAAGATAAGCTGGATGAACGGCGGCGCGAAGAGGATCGCCAGCGTGACCAGGGTCCAGTAGACCGCTCCGCCCGGCAGTCCGATCCATCCCGCCACCAGCAGCACCATCGTGCCCGGTTCGACGAGCGAGCGGCGCAGATTGTCGAGGATCTTCCAGCGCGCAATCGTCGAGATGGGATTGCGCACATACCGGCCCGTCTCGTCGGGCACGCGCGAGAAAAGCCACTGCGCGATCTGCCAGTCGCCGCGCACCCAGCGGTGCTTGCGGCGCGTGTAGGCGCTGTAGTGCGACGGGTAGTCGTCGATCACTTCCACGTCGGTGGCCAGGCCGGCGCGCGCATAAGCCCCCTCGATCAGGTCGTGGCTCAGCAGAGCGTTGCGCGGAAAGCGCTTTTCCAGCACCGCGTGCAGCGTCGCGACTTCGTAGATGCCTTTCCCGGTGAAGCTGCCCTCGGCGTAGAGGTCCTGGTAGACGTCGGAGATCGCCCGCGTGTAGATGTCGAAGCCGGTTTCGCCGGAGTAGATGTTGGCCATCCGCGACTGCGCCGCGGAGTGTACGCTCACGCCGACGCGCGGCTGCAGGATGCCGTAGCCCTCCGTCACGATGCGCCGCTCCGGATCGATGATGGCGCGGTTCAGCGGATGCATCATCGCCCCGATCATGGCGTGCGCCGTGCCCCGGGGCAGCTGCGTGTCGGAATCCAGCGTGATGATGTAGTGCACGCGACCCAGCACGCTGGTGTCGCCCGCCTTCACCGGGAAAGAGTCGAAGTTGCCGGTGAGCAGATTGTTCAGGTCGAGCAGCTTGCCGCGCTTGCGCTCCCAGCCCATCCACACGCCCTGGCGCGCGTTGAAGATGCGGTGGCGATGCAGCAGAAGGAAGCGCCCGAATTTCGGCTGCTCCCTGTAGCGATCGTTGAGCTCGTTGATCAGCCGCACCGCCAGCATCACCAGCGGGTCGGTATCGTTCTCGCGCGGGCGGTTCACGGAGTCCGGCAGATCGGTCAGCAGCGCGAAGTGCAGGTTGGGATCCGGGTTGGCGAGGCAGCGCACTTCCAGTTCCTGCACCAGCTCCCGGACCTGCGCCTCGTTCAGCAGCAGCGTCGGCACCGCAACCATCGTCGTGTAGTCGGCGGGGATGCCGTCGGTCAGATCGATCTTGGGCAGCGGCAGCGGGCGGAAAACCGAAGAGATGGTGTTGTTGATCAGGTCCAGCGCGCCCTGGGTGGCCGGAATGAGCAGCATGAGGAAGGCGATCGTCAGCCCGCCGAAGATCGAGTAGTTGGGGACCAGCGGCAGCAGCGCCGCCGCAATCAGCAGGACGGTGAGCACCTCGACGCCGCCGATGTAGAAGTCGTCGGCGTAGCGGCGCAGCGTCGAGCGCAGCCGATCGATCAGGCGCGGATGGTAACCGATCCTCGCCTTCAGCTCGTCAAAGCCGCGATCGATAAGGTAGTAGCCGACATGGGCCCGGCGCAGATAGACGCGCGCGTCGACGACGGCCTCTTTGCGCGCCGCTGCGGCAAGATTGATAGCGCGCCGGGCTACCTCGGTTTCCGTGCACTCCGACCGCCGCGCGATGCGCGAAACCTGCTTGCGGTAAACCTCACGGCTGTCGAAGTCCATCTTCGGATAAGCGCCGGCTGGATCCTCGCGCAGAACCGCGTCGAAGACCACCAGCGGCTCCATCACGAAAAACCAGTCGACGTACGCGATCTCGCGCAGCGACTGGATCCGCGTAGTCAGGAGTTTCGCAAAGCCCGGATCGCCGGCCGGGCCCTCGAATTGCGGTGTGTCCTCGGCGAACGAGAGCGCCCCGAACCGCCTGTCCGCCTGGTCGAGGATCAGCTCCAGCAGGCAGAAGCGCAGCGCCACCGGCAGCACCCACAGCTCTTCCAGCAGCAGCGCCTCGGCCTGCTGCAGCTCTTCCAGGTAAATGCGCAGGGCATCGGCATTCCAGACCGAACCCGCCGCGGCCAGATACGCCGACGCGACCGTGATCGCGCGCGGTTCGTCCTGGCGGTCGCCGGTCACGGCGTGGGGCAGCCGCCGCATTTTGCGCCGCACCGTGCGCAGCTCCGCCAGCACCGAGCGCATCATGCGCGGATTCTCACGGATCTCCAGCAGCGGCTCCGGCCCCGGCCAGCCCTGCGTGGGCAGCGAGTCCAGTTCCTGGAACAGCGCCTCCAGATGCTGGCGCGCCGCCTCCACCCGCGCATCGAACGCGCGCAGATCCTTCGAGCCATGGACGGTGGCCCAGCGATGCGTGTCCTCGCGAGCCGCGGCGCGGAGCTCGTCCGCCGCCAGACCCGCATCGCGCAAACGCTGTTCGTTGATCATCGTCACCTGACCCGTCATACACACTACTCCACGTCTGGCCTAGCGATAGCTGGCCGCCTGCATCTCGAACATCTCCGCATATTGCCCGCCCAGAGCCATCAGCTGGGGGTGCGTCCCTTCTTCCACCAGATGGCCGCCGGACAGTACTACGATGCGGTCCGCCATGCGCACCGTGGAGAAACGATGAGAAATCAGCAGCGCCATTTTGCCGGCGGTCAGCTCCGCGAAGCGCTCGAAGACTTCCAGCTCGCTCTTCGCATCCAGAGCCGCCGTCGGCTCGTCCAGAATCAGCAACTGCGCATCGCGCAGATACGCCCGCGCCAGGGCGATCCGCTGCCACTCCCCGCCCGAGAGATCGACGCCGCTCACAAACCGCCGTCCGAGCATCTGTTCGTAGCCGCCCGCCAGCTTCTTCACCACCTCCGCCGCCAGGCTCTTCTCGGCCGCGCTGCGGATCTCGGCATCGCTGTGCGCAGCCTCCACGTGTCCCACGCCGATGTTCTCCCGCACCGTCATTTCGTAGCGCATGAAATCCTGAAAGATGACCCCCATCTCGCGATGCAGATCGTCGATCGCGTAATCGCGCAGATCGATGCCGTCGAGCAGGATCTGTCCCTCCGTCGGATCGTAGAGACGCGTGATCAGCTTCACCACCGTGGTCTTCCCCTGGCCGTTTTCGCCGATCAGCGCGATCCGTTCCCCCGGTGCGATCGTGAAGTTGAAGTCCTTGAGCACGCGGCGCTCCGTCCCCGGATACGCAAACGAGACGTTGCGGAACTCGAAACCCCGCCGGATCGGCCGCGGCGCGGGCAGCGCATTCGGCTTCGACTGCACCACCGGCTTCAGCTCGAAGAAGCCAATGAGATCCGTGAGGAACAAAGCCTGATCCGCGATACCCGACGCCGTCGAGAACGCCTGCTGCAGGTTGCCGCTGGCCTGCTGAATCGAAGTGGTGATGAGGTAGAAGGCGGCGATGTCGTATTTACCCTGCAACGCTTCCCAGATGGCGAAAACGTAAGCGCCGTAGTAGCCGCACGTCCCCAGCAGCGAGAGCAGTCCGCCCCACAGCAGCTTGCGCTGCGAGAGATCGACGTTCTCGCGGTAGATCTGTTCGGAGAGTTTCGCGAAGCGATTCGTCAGGTAATCGCTCAGGTTGAAGAGCTTCAGCTCCTTGGCCGCTTCCTTGCTGCCGCCCACCAGACGCAGGTAATCCATCACGCGCTTCACCGGTGTCTGGCGGAAGTTCTTGGCGTAGCCGAGGAACGCGAAATGCGTCTCGCCGAAGAACGATGGCAGCACGCCCACGATCAGCAGCAGCATCAGCCACGGGGAGTAGTACACCAGCTGCGCGCTCCAGATCAGCGTCGTCAGCACCTGCAGGAACAGCCGGCCCATCTGCTGGATCATGGCCAGCCGGTCGGTGGCCTGCACGCGCGCCCGCTCCAGATGATCGTAGAACTCCGGATCCTCGTAGGTGGTCAGGTCCAGGCGCGCGGCCTGGCGCATCACCTCGATCGAGACGTGGTGCGTGTAGCGATCGGCGAGCAGAGAATCGGTGTAGTCAATCGCCCGCATCAGGGCGGCGAAGACCAGCGCCAGTCCCACCTCGGAAAAGACGATCCACCAATAGTGGTGCGGCAGGGGCTGGTGGTCGATGGCCTGCTTCACGCCGCCGATGATGCGCGAGGCGACGAACCCGATGCCCCACGGCATCGCCGCGACGATCACGCGCAGAATTAACCCCCATGTAACAACCGAGGGTCCGGACTCCCACAGGATCCGAAGCACCGGCGGCACGTTGCGCAGGGCTCGTATCCGATCCCCCCACGCGTTTTGGGAAGCCGAATTACTGTTGCCGCTCATGCAGTCACAAGAGGAGGCTGGCCAGCTGCGGCCGGGGGAAAGCCAATCGGCAGAACCTCGCCAGGGTAGTGGTTTTGATGCGGTCGCATCCAGCGTAAGTTGTTACCGATGACTTCGATAGTACCCTGGCAGACAGTCTCCCGTGCCCCCTCCGTCGCCTCTGCTCTCATGTCATGAAAAGGGGATCGCAATCCTTCCTCCGCCGCATGTCGGCGGCAGCGAGGGAGCAGGGAACCGGGCCGGCTTTGCGACCAATTTCCCGCTTCATCCGTCCCTTGATCAGTCAGGACAAACGGAAGAGGGATTCCCGGTGCCGGCCAGGCGCACGACCGTGCTTCCCGCAGAGGTCTTTTGCGTCCTGAGGACTGGGACAGGGCAGCGAGTTGCGGTGATAAACTCCGGATTTGACACAAGTTTTCTCCCGTCGTCTGCTCCCTCAGGCAGCTCCGTTTGCCTCCCTCGCGAAATTCCATTTTGAAAGAACCCGACCGATACACCTATAGAAGATGAGCTCTCAACCTTCCTCGATCGTTCCGCCGGACCACCCTGTGTCTTCGAACGCCGATGCGCCCAAACGCCGCCACCGCTGGATCTGGGTGGTGGTGCTGCTGGCTTTCGGCCTGCTCTTCTACTGGATCTTCTCCTACAGCAAGAAAAACCAGGCCGCGGTCATGAGCGCAGGCGGCGCCGGACGGCGCGGCGTCATTCCCGGCATGGCGATTCCCGTGGTTCCGGCAACGGCCAAAACCGGCAGCCTCGGTGTCTATCTGGAGGCCATCGGCACCGTCACCCCGGTTTACACCGCCCAGATGACCGCCCAGGTCACCGGCGTGATCACCGACGTGCATTATCGCGAAGGCCAGTACGTGAAGAAGGGCGATGCCCTCATCGACATCGATCCCCGGCCCTACGCCGCCCAGCTGGCCGAGGCCCAGGGAGCTCTCGAGCGCGATCAGAACCTCCTCGCCGAAGCCCAGATGGATTTGTCCCGCTATCAAACGGCGTGGGCGAAGAACGCCATTCCCCGGCAGACCCTCGAAGACCAGGAAAAGCTGGTGCTGCAGGACCAGGGCGTGGTGAAGAACGATGAAGGCACCGTGCAGTACGCCACCGTGCAGCTGGGCTATTGCCACATCGTGGCGCCCATCGACGGCCGCGTCGGCCTGCGCCTGGTCGACCCCGGCAACCTCGTCACGGCGAACTCGACCACCGTCCTCGTGGTCATCACCCAGATGCAGCCCATCACCGTCATCTTCACCGTCGCTGAGGACAATCTCGACGAAGTCCTCGATCAGATGCGCCACGGCAAGCAGCTCAGCGTCGACGCCTGGAACCGCGACCGCACCACGAAGCTGGCCACCGGCCGACTCATGACCGTCGACAACGAGATCGACACGACCACCGGTACCGTCAAGATGCGCGCCCAGTTCCCCAATCCCGACAGCGCCCTCTTTCCAAATGAATTCGTCAACACCCGCCTGCTGGTGAATACCCTGACGAATCAGATTATGGTGCCGTCGTCGGCGGTGCAGTACAACGGCGACACTGCCTATATCTACCTCATCAAGCCCGGCCCGGGAAACCCGAACGCCGGTTCCCAGGGCGGCCATGGCGGCAATCATGCAGGCGGCACAGGCGCGGCTGGCCAGAGCAGCGGCAGCCACAGCAGCGCTCCGGCTCAGGGCTCCTCCGGGCAGCCGAGCGGCGGCTCCGCCCACGGCGGCAGCGCGGGCGCTTCGAAGGCCCAGTATCACGTCGTCATGCAGGTCGTGAAAACCGGCATCACCGACAACGGATGGACTGCCGTCCAGGGCATTCCCACGGGCACCATGGTCGCCAACAGCAGTTTCGACAAGCTCCAGGATCAGGCCGACATCTCTCTTTCGAAGATCGGCATCCCGGATACGCAAACCACAATCGCAGGTGAGAGCAGCGCCCCGTGAGCCCGTCACGCCCATTCATTCTGCGCCCGGTGGCCACGTCGCTGCTGATGGCGGCGATTCTGCTGGTGGGCATTGTTGCCTTCACCCAGTTGCCGGTTTCCGCCCTGCCTGAGGTCGACTACCCGACCATCCAGGTGCTCACGTTTTATCCCGGCGCCAGCCCCGACGTAACCGCCACCACCATCACCGCGCCCCTCGAGCGCCAGTTCGGCGAGATGCAGGGCCTCAGCCAGATGACCTCCACCAGCGCGGGCGGAGTCTCGGTCATCGTTCTGCAGTTCAGCCTCTCGCTTTCCATCGATGTGGCCGAGCAGGAGGTGCAGGAATCGATCAACGGAGGAACCTCCTTCCTGCCCGCCGACCTGCCCGCGCCGCCGGTCTACAACAAGACCAATCCCGCCGACGCCCCCGTCCTGACCCTGGCCATCACCTCGGACTCCATGCCCCTCTCCCAGGTCGAGGACCTGGTGGACACCCGCCTCGCGCCCAAGATCGCACAGATCAGCGGCGTCGGCCTGGTCAGCATCAGCGGCGGCCAGAAACCCGCCGTCCGCATCCAGGCCAACCCCGTCAAGCTGGCTTCCTTCGGGCTCAACATGGAGGACCTGCGCACCGCCCTCACCAACGCCAGCGTCAACTCCGCCAAGGGCAACTTCGACGGGCCCCGCCAGGACTACCAGATCGACTCCAACGATCAGATCACCGACGCCAGCCAGTACGGCGACGTCGTGGTCGCCTACCGCAACGGCGCGCCCGTCTTTGTCCATGACGTCGCCAATGTCGTCAACGGCGTGGAGAACACCAAGCAGGCCGCGTGGATGAACAAGACGCCGGCCATCATTCTCAACATCCAGCGCCAGCCCGGCGCCAACACCATCACCGTCGTCAAAAGCATCCAGAAGATCCTGCCCCAGCTGGAAACGAATCTTCCCGCGTCGATCCGCGTCACCACCCTCACCGACATGACCACCAGCATCCAGGCCTCGGTTGACGACGTCGAGTTCGAGCTGATGCTCACCATCGGCCTGGTGGTGCTGGTCATCTTCCTCTTCCTGCGCAGCCTCTACGCCACCGTCATCCCCAGCGTCGCCGTGCCGCTCTCCCTGGTCGGCACCTTCGGGGCCATGTACCTGCTCGGCTACAGTCTCGACAATCTCTCCCTCATGGCGCTCACCATTTCCACCGGGTTTGTGGTCGACGACGCCATTGTCATGATCGAGAACATCTCGCGCTTCCTCGAGGAAGGCATGACCCCGATGGAGGCGGCGCTCACCGGCGCGGAGCAGATCGGCTTCACCATCATTTCGCTGACCGTTTCCCTCATCGCCGTGCTCATCCCGCTGCTCTTCATGGGCGATGTCGTCGGGCGCCTCTTCCGTGAATTCGCCGTCACCCTCGCCGTCACCATTGTCATCTCGGCCGTCGTCTCGCTCACCCTCACGCCGATGATGTGCTCGCGCATCCTCCGCCACAATCCCGAGGAGCAGCAGACGCGCTTCTATCGCGCCTCCGAGCATGTCTTCCGCAGGATGATCGACTTCTACGGCCGCACCCTGCGGGTGGTGCTGCGCTACCAGGGAATCACCCTGCTCGTCGCCCTCGGCACCCTGGTGCTCACCGTCTGGCTCTACATCGTCATCCCCAAAGGCTTCTTCCCGGTCCAGGATACCGGGGTCATCCAGGGCATCTCCCAGGCCCCCCAGGATATTTCCTTCAGCGCCATGGAGGAGAAACAGAAACAGCTGGGCGACATCATCCTGCACGATCCCTCCGTCGAGAGCATCTCTTCCTTCATCGGAACGGACGGCATTAACACCACCCTGAACAGCGGGCGCATCTCCATCAACCTCAAGCCGCTGGACCAGCGCGTGCCCAGCGGCATCAGCGCCTCGGATGTGATCCGCCGCCTCCAGAAAAAACTGGAGAACGTCTCGGGCATGCACCTTTATATGCAGCCCGTGCAGGACATCACCGTCGACGACCGCGTGAGCCGCACCCAGTACCAGTACACGCTCGAAGATCCCGACACCAACGAGCTGAACGAGTGGACCAATAAGTTTGTCGCCCAGCTGCAGAAGCTTCCCGCGCTGGAAGACGTTGCCACCGATCAGCAGACCGGCGGCCGCGCCGTCTCGCTCATCATCGATCGCGTGACCGCATCGCGCCTGGGCATCGCCCCCACCACCATCGACAACACCCTCTACGACGCGTACGGCCAGCGCCAGATCAGCACCCTGTACACCCAGCTCAACCAGTACCACGTCGTGCTGGAGACCGCCCCGCAGTGGGCGCAGAATCCCGCCAACCTCGGCGATCTGTACATCCAGGGCAATGCCTCGTCGGGCGCCAGCGGCACCGGCGCCGTCACGTCCTTCTCCTCCTCTGCTTCAGCCTCCGCCGGCTCGAATGCCCTCACCGCTTCCACCAAATACACGCCCTCTTCGAACGTGTTGTCCCCGCCCGCCCGGGCCATCGGAGGCGTCAGCAGCGTGCAGGGCTCTTCTTCGATCAACGGCGGCACTACCGCAGGCACCACGCCCAACGCTGTCACCTCCAGCGCCGGTGCCAACGCCATCCCCCTCAGCGCCTTCACCCAGGAAAAGACCACCACCGAATCGCTGTCGATCAACCATCAGGGACAGTTCCCCTCCGTGACCGTGTCTTTCAACCTCGCGCCCAATGCATCGCTGGGCACCGCCATCACCGACATCGACAACGTTGCCGACCAGCTGCATTTCCCCGCCAGCCTGCAGGCGTCGTTCCAGGGCACCGCCGCCGCCTTCAAAAACTCGCTCTCCAATGAAGCCCTGCTGATCCTCGCCGCTCTGGTTACCGTCTACATCGTCCTCGGCGTCCTCTACGAAAGCTTCATCCATCCCGTCACGATTCTCTCCACCCTGCCCTCGGCCGGCGTCGGCGCGCTGCTGGCGCTCATGCTCTTCCGCCAGGATCTCAGCGTCGTCGCCATCATCGGCATCATTCTGCTCATCGGCATCGTCAAGAAGAACGGCATCATGATCGTCGACTTCGCTCTCGAAGCCGAGCGCGAGCACGGCAAGGACTCCACCGAGGCCATCTTCGAGGCCAGCCTCCTCCGCTTCCGCCCCATCATGATGACCACCATGGCCGCGCTGCTCGGCGGCCTGCCCCTGGCCCTCGGCCGCGGCCTCGGTTCGGAGCTCCGCCGCCCCCTGGGCATCGCCATGGTCGGCGGCCTGCTCCTCAGCCAGATCCTCACCCTCTACACCACCCCGGTCATCTACATCTTCTTCGACAAGATCGGCCAGCGCCTCTCCGGACGGCGTCCCTCCGAGCGCGCCGCCGAGCACGCCACCGCCCCGCCCAAACCTGAGGAGAGCCATTCGTGAGCTTCTCCTGGACCTTCATCCGCCGCCCGGTGGGCACCACGCTGCTCACCATCGCCGTCGCCATCGCCGGCGCCATCGGCTTCATGGTCCTGCCCGTGGCGCCGCTGCCCCAGGTGGATTTCCCCACCATCAACGTGCGCGCCAGCCTCCCCGGCGCCAGCGCCGCCATCATGGCCGCCTCTGTCGCCACTCCTCTCGAACGGCAGCTCGGCCACGTCGCGGGCATCACGGAGATGACCTCCTCCAGTTCGCTCGGCAGCACGCAGATCACGCTGCAGTTCGATCTGAGCCGCAATATCGACGGCGCGGCGCGCGACGTCCAGGCTGCCATCAACGCGGCCCGTACCTATCTGCCCGCGAACCTGCCCAGCAATCCGAGCTACTACAAGTCGAACCCCGCCGACGCCCCCATCATGATCCTGGGCCTCAACTCGGATAAGTACGACGTCACCAAGGTCTACGATCTGGCCTCCACCATCCTCGAACAAAAGCTTTCCACCATCAACGGCGTCGGCCAGGTCTTCGTCGGCGGTGGCGCCACGCCCTCGGTGCGCGTCGAAGTCGATCCCACCAAGCTGGAAAGCTACGGCCTCACCCTGGGGAGCGTGCGCTCCCTCCTCAGCCTGCAGAATTCCCACGAGCCCCGCGGACAGCTCTCCGACGGCGCCGTCACCGCCGACATCATCACCAACGACCAGATCTCCCAGGCCGACGATTACAAACCGCTCGTCGTGGGGTATCACAACGGAGCAGCGGTTCGTCTCTCCGATGTCGCCGGCGTCTATAACTCCACCCAGAACATCCGCACCGCCGGTTACATGGACGGCACCCGCGCCGTTTTCATCATCATCTTTCGCCAGCCCGGCGCCAACATCATCCAGACCGTCGATAACATCCGCGCACAGTTGCCCTTCCTCATGGCGGTCCTGCCCCAGGGCATCCACATCGTCACGGTTCTCGATCGCACCACCACCATCCGCGCCTCGGTCGAGACCGTCGAGAAAACGCTCTTCGGCTCGGTGGTGCTCGTCGTGCTGGTGGTCTTCATCTTCCTGCGCAGCCCGCGCGCCACCCTCATTCCCAGCGTCGCCGTCCCCGTTTCGCTGATCGGAACCTTCTCGGTGATGTACCTGCTGGGCTTCAGCATCGACAACCTGTCCCTGATGGCCCTCACCATCGCCACCGGATTCGTCGTCGACGACGCCATCGTGGTGATGGAGAACATCACCCGCCATCTGGAAAGCGGGATGCCTGCCTTTAATGCGGCGCTGGTCGGCGCGCGCGAAATCGGCTTCACCGTCTTTTCCATCAGCATGTCGCTCATTGCCGTCTTCATTCCCATCCTCATGATGGGCGGCATCATCGGCCGGCTCTTTCGAGAGTTTGCCATCACGCTTTCCGTCGCCATCCTGGTCTCCATGGTGATTTCTCTCACCACCACGCCCATGATGTGCGCCCACCTGCTCAAGCATCACGACAAGGACGAGAAACACAACCTCTTCTACCGGGCCAGCGAAAAATTCTTCAACGGGATGCTCGCCATCTACCGGGCCTCGCTCGCCTGGGCCCTCGATAACCCCGTCCTCATCCTCATCGTGCTGGTGCTCACCATTGCGCTCAACCTCGTGGTGATCGTCCGCATCCCCAAGGGATTCTTCCCGCAGCAGGACACCGGAGCCATCGTCGGCGGTGTGCAGGGCCCGCAGGATGCCTCCTTCGCCTTCATGAACTACTCCATCCAGTCGCTGGTGAAGGTCATCCAGACCAACCCCGCCATCGCCCACGTTAACGCCTATACCGGCGGCAACGGCTCCAGCAACGGCGGCTTCATCTACATCGCCCTCAAGCCCCTGGGCAAGGGGCCCGGCAAGCGCACCGTCAGCGCCATGGACGTGATCAACGAGCTCCGCCCCAAAATGGCGCGACTCCCGGTGGCCTCGGCCTTTCTTCAGCCCGTCCAGGACCTGCGCATCGGCGGACGCTCCTCCAGTGCGCTCTACCAGTACACCGTTCAGTCCGACGATATTCCCGACCTCGCCCACTGGGGCCCCATCCTGCTCGAGAACATGCGCAAGATCCCCGGTCTGGAGGACGTGAATACGGATCAGCAGAACGGCGGCCTGGAAGTGATGCTCGACTACGACCGCGTCACCGCCGCCCGGCTCGGACAAACCCCCCAGACCCTGGACTCGTCCCTCTACAGCGCCTTCGGCCAGTCCGAAGTCTCCGTGATCTATACCCAGCTCAACCAGTATTATGTCGTGCTGGAAGTCGCGCCCCGCTACTGGTCCTCGCCCCAGGGCCTCAGGGACATCTGGCTGGCTACCAACAGCTCCTCCGGCGGCGCCGGCATCGATGGCATGAGCCCCCTCGCCACCATGACCACCGCATCCACCACCACCACGCCGCTGCAGGTCAACCACACCGGCCTCTTTCCCTCCGTGACCGTTTCCTTCAATCTCGCCAACGGCATGTCCCTCAGCGATGCCACCCGCGAGGTCAGCCAGATGGAGGAGCGCCTCGGCATGCCCTCTACCGTCCACGGCTTCTTTGCCGGAACCGCCCAGGCCTATCAGTCCTCTCTGGCCTCGGAAAAGTACCTCGTCATCACCGCCATTCTGGCCGTCTATATCGTGCTCGGCATCCTCTATGAAAGCCTCGTGCACCCCTTCACGATTCTCTCCACGCTGCCCTCCGCGTCGATCGGCGCCATGCTCGCCCTCATGATCTTCAAAATCGACCTCAACGTTATCTCCATCATCGGCATCATCCTGCTCATCGGCATCGTGAAGAAGAACGCCATCATGATGATCGACTTTGCCCTCATGGCCGAACGCGAGGAACAGAAGACCACCCGCGACGCCATCTTTGAAGCCTGCATGCTCCGCTTCCGCCCCATCATGATGACCACCATGGCCGCCATCTGCGGCGCGCTGCCCCTCGCCTTCGGCACCGGCACCGGCTCCGAGCTCCGCCGCCCCCTCGGCATTACGATTGTCGGTGGGCTTCTCCTCAGCCAGCTGGTGACGCTCTATACCACCCCGGTCGTCTACCTCACGCTGGACGGGATCCGCCTGCGCCTGCTCGGCAAGACCCGCGACACCTTCCACCCGGGGATCGAGGGCGCCACATCGTGAGAGCCATGAAGAGATCGAAAGCATCCGGAAGCCGGCGCATCTCCCGCTTCGCCGCCGTCGCCTCCGCTGCGCTGCTGGCCACCCTGGCCGGTTGCATGGTGGGACCCAAGTATCACGCTCCCGCACCGCCCCAGGCCGCGGCTCCCAACTACAAGGAGTCTACCGTCAACTTCCAGGATCAGCCGGGCTGGAAGGTCGCCCGCCCGCAGGACGCCATGCTGCGCGGCAACTGGTGGGAGGTTTTTCAGGAGCCCGAGCTGAACGGCCTCGAAGATCAGCTCAACATCAATAACCAGACCCTGAAACAGTACTTCGAGCAGTACATGTCCGCGCGTGCCGTCGTGGCCGAAGCCCGCGCGCAGTACTGGCCCACCATCACCCTGAACCCTACATGGAGCCGCTCCCGGAATTCCGCCAATCAGCGCGTTTCCTCCACAGCCACCACCGGCACCACCACCTCCCTGTGGAACCTGCCCGTCGATGTCTCCTGGACGCCCGATTTCTGGGGCAAGATCCGTAACGAGGTGCGCGAGGCGCAGTACGCAGCTCAGGTCAGCGCCGCCGATCTGCAGCTTGAAAAACTCACCGAGCAGTCCTCGCTCGCCGAATACTATTTCGAGATTCGCGGCCAGGACATGCTGCAGCAGATTCTCAATCAGACCGTCGCCGCCGATCAAAAGGCGCTCGATGCCAACCAGGGCGCCTACGATGCCGGCACCGGCGACTACATCTCTGTGGTCGAAGCCCGCAACACCCTGCTCGCGGCCCAGTCCGCGGCCACCAACGTGGGCCTGCTGCGCGCCCAGTACCAGCACGCGATTGCCGTCCTGCTGGGCAAAGTAGCCACCGACTTTTCCATTCCCGTTCGGCCCATGGTTTACGTGCCGCCGGCCATCCCTACCGGTGTCCCCTCGCAGCTGGCCGAACGCCGTCCCGATGTTGCCGCGGCCGAGCGCACTCTCGCCGAGGCCAACGCCACCATCGGCATCGGCTACGGCGCGTTCTTCCCCCAGGTCACCATCTCCGCCAGCGGCGGGCTGGAAAGCGCGACCTTCAAACATCTGTTCGACTGGCCCAGCCGTACCTGGTCCATCGGCCCCTCGGCTTCCCAGGTCCTCTTCGATGGCGGACTCTATCGCGCCGAGCTCCATCAGTACGAGGCGACCTACAACGCCGATCTCGCCGGCTATCGTCAGACCGTGCTCACCGCCTTCCAGCAGGTCGAGGACGCTCTGGTCGCCACGCGCACCTACTCCCAGCAGATCCTCACCGAGCAGGACGCCGTCAAATCGGCGCAGGAGTTCCTCGATCTGGAGACCCAGCGCTACAACGCAGGCGTCGATCCTTATGTCGATGTCGTGACCGCGCAGACCACCCTCCTCGGCGATCAGCAGGCGCTGAACACGCTCCAGGTTTCCGAGATGATCTCCAGCGTCCAGCTCGTCCAGTCGCTCGGCGGAGGATGGGATCGCTCCCAGCTGCCCACGCCCGCGCAGGCCGGCGCCAAAGCCCCCAACACCGCCTACGCCATGGAAAAATAAGCGGCCCGCTGCTGATTCCGCACCCCGTCCCAATTCTCTCCGCTTGTCAATCCCCCGATCGGCACATCGCCTCCGCCGTTTTTTCATGACCGGCGGCGAGCCGCGGGCGTACGATGCCTTCGGTCCGCAATGGACGACAATCTTCTCCGTGGAGGCGTTTCCCCCAATGCCCGCTCTCGGATTTGCCCGTCTGACCCGCCGTCAGTTGGCCAACGCGCTCGCCCTGGCTGTCGTGTTCTTCTCGTTCACCCCTCAAAAAGCCTCCGCCGCCCCCGACTGGAGCGCCATCCAGACCGCCATGGGCGCCTCCGGAACCGAAATGCCCGGCAACGTTCTCCGCTTCGAACTCTACCGCAGCGATCTCTACAGTTCCCTCACCGTCAACGGCGTGCAGCCCTATCTGGGCGACGTCGCCAACGGCTTCGTCGCCTTCAAGCCCGCCTACAACGGCCAGATCTTTGCCGATGGCTCCCTGCCCGCGCAGGAAACCGAGCTCAACGGCCTCGAAACCGCGCTGCGCACCAACCCCCACATCCGCATCACCGGCGTCGGCAGCCACGTGATCCTCGAGTCGCCCCGGCTCATCTGGGTGGAATTTGAAGCGGAAGGCAACGGGGCTGACCTGGCCGCCTCCATCGCCACGGCCCTCGCCACCATTCACAGCCCCCAGCTGAATGTCGGAGTCATTCCCGGTACCGACAACGTCTTCGATCCCTCCACCATCCTGCCGCCCAACTTCCTCAAGCTCTTCGACGAGGGCTTTGTCGAGCAGATGGACGACGTCTTCGTCTTCTACCTCCCGCGCCCCGACGAGCACTCCATTAACCTCCGCGACGTGCGCGCCGAAGCCGGTCTCGGCGTCGGCCAGAGCTTCTACATCGAAGTCCCCTTCGAAGGCGGTAGCAACATCACTATCGATATCGACTTCGCCCTCCGTCCGGAAGAAGTGCAGGGCGTCGAAGACATTCTGCGCGCGGGAGGCTTCACCATCTCCTCGCAGGCCAACCATTATCTCGACGACGGCTCGAACCTGCAGTTCGTCCACGCCACCGCCACCGGTGACGGCTTCAACCTCGCCACCCCGCTTTACAACGCCATCGAGGTCATCCGCGGTCAGAGCTACCGCCACTGGTAAATCCACCCCTGCCTGCTTCGGGCCCCGCGCCGCATCCCGGCCGCCGGGGCCCCATCCTCCCCTTCCGTCAACGATTCGCGGCCCCCGATTTCCACACCCGGTCCTTCCTCAGTACCCAACTCCGGTTTCCGCAGTCACATCCCTCTGCAGCGCAACCGGGGTAGAACTCCGAAAATCCGCCAGTTTCCCCTGCGTGCAGGTTGAACGTGCGACACGCTTTCCTCTTCGGCCGCACACGCCCCCCGCGCGCCGCCTCGCCCCCGCCTGACCACAGTGCCCCACCCCTGATACGACAGACACCTCGCGATCACCACCGTTCAGTTCCGGCGTAACCTCGCGCTCCGCTCACCAAAGAGTCGCCAATTATCAACCGTATCTGTTGATTGTGAATGATATAAACGTGCATCGAACCAAAGCAGTCAGGACGCACATGAGTTGGAAAAAAGAGGACGTCTATGCTGCCTTACCTTTCGTTGATTCTTTCCGTTCGCAATGAACGGAAGATGCTGCCTGGCCTCATCGATCAGCTGCTCGAGCAGAACTATCCGCCCGAGCTCTACGAGATCCTCGTCGTCGACGGCCATTCCTCCGACGGCACCGCGGATCTGATTCGGCGGCGCTACTGCGATCGCCGCGTCCGCGTGCGGGTCCTCGACAACCCCCAGGGCAGCGTCGCAGCTGGACGGAATACAGGCATCCGCGCCGCGTCCGGCGATGCCATGCTGTTTCTCTCCGGACACTGCCGCATCCCGTCAAAGAATCTGCTGGCGGACACGGCGGAAATCCTGGAAACCACCGGGGCCGGATGCCTGTGCCGTCCGCAACCTCTGCTTGCCGCCCCCGAAACGCGCATGGGCGAGGCCATCGCACGCGCCCGCTCCACCCGCGTGGGACGCGGACCGGTCGCCCCCGAAACGGCCGGCTATGTCGATCCCCCCGGCTTTGCCGGAACCTTCCGCCGCTCCGTCTTCGAACAGGTGGGGCTCTTCGACGAAACCTTCGACGCCTGCGCCGGCCTCGACTTCAGCCAGCGGCTCCGCCACGCGGAGATTCGCGCCTACTGCGATCCTCGCCTCGCCGTCTATGAGCAGCCTCCGCAAAAACTCCGCATCCTGCTGCGCGAAATGTTCCGTCATGGCCGCGGCGCCAGCCACTGGATGCGCAAACATCCGGAATGCTCCTCCCTGGCCGAAATTGCTCCGCTGGGCGTGCTGCTGGCTACCCTCGTCGCGCTCTTTGCCTGGACACAGCTGCCCCACCTGACGGCTGCCATGCTCACGGCTCCGCTGGCCATGTTCCCCATCGCCGTGATTCTCGCGTCCATGCAGATCGCCGCCGGCCACGGTTTCCGCAGCGCGTGGAGGGCCCCGGCCATCTTCGCCACCATCTATCTGGGGCAGGGAATTGGCCTGCTTTGGGAATACGCATGGCCCTCCGCAGAAGGCAGAACATCGAAAGTGGCGCCGGTGGTCATGGTCACACCGCCCGCCGAAACGCTGAACGAAGCCGACCGCGCCGCGTGAGCGCGATCGGCCCAGCCGTCCCGCTACACTGATCGGCGTGAGCGCTTCGCCGAACGTTTATCGCGGACGCATTGCGCCGTCGCCCACCGGCTTGCTGCACGTGGGTCACGCGCGAACCTTCTGGACCGCTTGTACCCGCGCTCGCGAAGCCGGCGGCGTCCTGGTTCTGCGCAATGAAGATCTGGATCCGCAGCGTTCGAAGGCGGATCTCGCCAGTGCGATGCTCGAGGATTTACGGTGGGTCGGCATCCATTGGCAGGAAGGGCCGGATGTTGGTGGGACATTCGGCCCTTACGCACAGAGCCGGCGCCGTCCCTTCTACCTCGACCTCTGGCGTCAGCTGCTCGATCGCGGATTCCTCTACCCCTGCACTTGTTCCCGCCGCGAGCTCAGCGGCATCGCCCAGGCTCCGCATGACGACGCGGCCGATCGCAAGCCCCTCCGCTTCGAAGGCGACGAGGGTCCCATGTACCCGGGAACCTGCCGGCCGAAACCAGGCTCCGACCGCATCGTCCGCCAGGATGAAAGCCCCGCCGGTGTGAACTGGCGCTTTCGCGTTCCCGATGGAGAGGTCATTGCCTTCGAAGACGGCCACTTCGGACCCCAGCGCTTCGTCGCCGGCGAGGACTTCGGCGATTTTCCCGTCTGGAGGCGCGACGATGTTCCTGCCTATCAGCTGGCGGTCGTGGCCGACGACCACGCCATGCAGATCACCGAAGTCGTCCGCGGCGCCGATCTGCTGCTCTCGACCGCCCGTCAGATTCTCCTCTATAGAGCCGTCGCCTGGCCCGAGCCGCGCTGGTGCCACTGTCCCCTGGTCGTCGACGAACGCGGCGAGCGCCTGGCCAAGCGCCACGACGCCCTCGCCATGCGCACTCTGCGCCAACAGGGATGGACGCCCCAGGAGGTTCTCGGTCAGGCGGCTCTCGCTCAGGATCTTCCCGGCCTGCTGCGCCCCGGCCGATGAGCGACCGGCTCCACGCTCCAGCGACGAGCGACTGGCTCTCAGGCCGTCTCTTCTTCCTCGTCCTGCATGTCCTCAATCTGCATGTCGTGAAATTCGTTGGAGTCGAAGACTTCGCCGCAGTCCAGGCACTCGACAAACTCCACATCGTCTTCGCGCGCCACTACGCGGACCTTCGGGTGCTTACAGACCGTGTTCATGGGGTGTTCGGGGGCTGTGACAGTCGTTATGGGGCAGATTGTACCCGGCCAGAAGCGTCTGTCAACAGCCATCTGCGGCCTTCCCTGACGTACCGCGTTTAAACTGGAACCATGCCCGAAATGGAACGCGTTTCGCTCGACGATGTGCGCCGCGTCGCCGAACTGGCCCACCTGGAACTGACCTCCGACGAGGAATCGCGCATGCGCCGCGACCTCAACGCCATCCTCGACTACGTCGCCCAGTTAGGCGAGCTCGATACCTCCCGCGTCGAACCGATGGCTCAGGTTTCCGAAGTGCTCATCCCGCCCGGCGAACCTCTCTCGGAGAAGCAATCGGTCCTTCGCGAGGATCAGATCCGCCCCTGTCTGGACCGCTCCCTCGTCATGGCCTCCGCTCCGGATACGGATTCCGTTTTCTTCAAAGTTCCGAAAGTGATTGAGCGATGAGCATCACAACCACCGCAGCAGGGAGCATCGGCGCCATTCGCTCCGCCCTTGCCGCGCGCGAAACCACCGCGACAGCGCTCACTGCGATCTACCAGGCGCGCATCGCCGACGAAGACGGAAGGATTCACGCCTTTCTCAGCGTCGACAAGGACTACGCCCTCGCCCAGGCCGCGCGCATCGACGCCCTCGCCGCGCAAGGCGATCCCTTGCCGAAACTGGCCGGCGTCCCCTTCGGCATTAAAGATGTGCTCACCCTCGAAGGCTTCACGGCCACTGCCGGCTCGAAGATCCTCGAAGGGTATCGCCCTCCGTACACGGCGACCGCCGTGAAGAAGCTCGCCGACGCCGGCGCCATCTTCCTCGGCAAGCTCAACTGCGACGAATTCGCCATGGGCTCCTCGAACGAGAACTCCGCCTACGGCCCGGCCCACAACCCGCACGCGCTCGACCGCGTTCCCGGCGGATCCAGCGGCGGCTCCGCTGCAGCCGTTGCCGCAGGCATGGCCGTCGCCACCCTCGGCACCGACACCGGCGGCTCCATCCGCCAGCCCGCGTCCTTCTGTGGCGTCGTCGGCGTTCTGCCCACCTATGGCCGCGTCTCGCGCTACGGCCTCATCGCTTTCGCTTCCTCGCTCGACCGCATCGGCCCCTTCGCCGCCACCGTGCGTGACGCCGCCACTGTCCTCGGCGTCATCGCCGGCCACGACATCATGGACGCCACTTCCTCGCCTCTGCCTGTCCCCGACTACACCGCCGGCATCGATCGCGGCGTGCAGGGCATGAAGCTCGGCGTCCCGAAAGAGTATTTCGCCGAAGGCCTCGACCCCGAAGTCCGCTCCGCCATCGAAGCCGGCATCGACAAGCTTCGCGCCGCCGGCGCCGAGATTCTCCCCATCTCCCTGCCGCACACGCGCTACGCGATCCCCACCTACTACGTCATCGCTACCGCCGAGGCCAGCTCCAACCTCGCCCGCTTCGACGGTGTCCGCTACGGCCTGCGTGCGCCGCAATCCGATACCCTCGCCGCCATGTATCGCCGTACCCGCGACCTTGGCTTTGGCGCCGAAGTGAAGCGCCGCATCCTCCTCGGCACCTACGTCCTCAGCCACGGCTATTACGACGCCTACTATAAGAAGGCCCAGCAGGTACGCCGTCTCCTCACCGACGACTTCCTCGCCGCCTTCCGCGAAGTCGACGCCATCCTCACGCCCACCGCGCCCACGCCCGCTTTCAAAATCGGCGAGAAGTCCGACGATCCCGTCGCCATGTATCTCGCCGACATCTACACCGTCACCGCGAGCCTCGCCGGCATCTGCGGCGTCTCCGTTCCCTGCGGACAATCGAAGGCCGGTCTCCCCATCGGCATGCAGATCCTCGGCAAACATTTCGACGAAGCCACCATCTTCCGCGTCGGACACGCCCTGGAGACTCTTTGAGCGAGACGCCGGAACGCATCGCGTCACCACCGCCCGCGCTGCCGGGCTCGTCGATTCTCTTCGGGCCCGGAGGGCTGCGCCCTGGCTGGGCCTTCCTCATCTTCGCCTGCCTGGTTTACCTGCTCATGATGCTGTGCGGCGCCTTCGTCGCGCCGTATCTCCACATCGACCACAACCAACCCATCGCGCCATCGTCTGCTTACCTCCTCGAGCTCTCGCAGTTCGTGCCCGTCCTCGTCGCCACCGCGATGATGGCCCTCTTCGAGCGCCGCCCCCTCCTCTTCTATGGATACCAGGGCCGCGCCCGCGCCCTTCGCTTCCTCTCCGGCTGCTTCTGGGGATTCATCGCCATCTCCGTCGCTGTCCTCCTGCTCTCGAAGATGGGCTATCTCGTTCTCAACGGACGCGTCCTCGGCGGAGCCTCGGCCCTGCGCTACGGTGTCCAATGGGGCGGCCTCTTCCTGCTCGTCGGCTTCACCGAAGAATCGATGTTTCGCGGCTACGCGCAGTTCACCCTCACCCGCGGTCGCGGCTTCTGGTGGAGCGCCATCCTGCTCGCCATCCCCTTCGGCCTCCTGCATTCCACCAACGGCGGCGAATCTCTCGTCGGCCTGCTCGCCGTGGGCGCTGTCTCTCTCGTCTTCTGCCTCAGCCTCTGGTACACCGGCTCGCTCTGGTGGGCCGTCGGCTTTCATGCCGCGTGGGACTGGGGCCAGTCCTTTTTCTATGGCACCGCCGACAGCGGCCTCGTCGCCCAGGGCCATCTTTTCGCCGAGCATGCCCGCGGTCCCGCCCTGTGGAGCGGCGGCGCCACTGGTCCCGAAGGCAGCATTGTCGTTGTGCCCCTGCTGCTCGTAATCGCCGGGCTCATGATTCTCTGGTGGGGTCGGCCGGCGCATCACGCCCGCGGCGAGCAGCCCTTCCGCCGTATGGCCTGGCGTCCCGGCGCCCTGCCCCCATCCTGATCGCTGCCCTCTGCGAATCCTGACCCCAACCCAACTCTCCGCTCCCCCGCACCCTGTCCGAACCCGGACATCCCTGGCCCCCAGCGGACAGTGGCGCCCTCCAGCCCACCCGTCACTTTCTTTCTTTTCAGCGCCATCCCTCTTCTCCGGATGGCCGCTCGCATGCAACCCAGTCTTCTGTGCGCTCCGGCCCCGCATTCATCCCCAGGCCGCATCCGAAATCGGGAGGACCCAGCTCCGTGATCGCTGACCTGAAAACCGCGTTCCGCCAACTCCGCAAGTCGCCCGGCTTCACCGTGACCGCGGTGCTGACCCTTGCCCTCGGCATCGGCGCCACGACTGCGATCTTCACTCTCGTCGATCAGGTCCTCCTCAAATCTCTCCCCGTCCACGATCCCGCCGGCCTCTGGCGAATCGGTGACAACGAGCAGTGCTGCTTCAACGGCGGCCTCCCCGACTACACCGACAAGCCCTACGACTGGTCCCTCTTCTCCTACCCGCAATACACCCAGTTCCGCGACCACACCCCCGGCCTCCAGAGCCTCGCTGCCTTCGAAGGCGGCGATCGCGAGATGGCCGTGCGCCGTGCCGGCAGCCATCATCCCGCGCAGCCGTTTTACGGCGAGCTCGTCTCCGGCAATTCGTTCGACGTCCTCGGCCTTCGCGCTTACGCCGGCCGTCTTCTCGAGCCCGCCGACGATACCAGCGGTGCGCCTCCGGTCGCCGTCATGAGTTTCCAGACCTGGCAGGAGCTCGGCCGCGATCCCTCCGTCATCGGATCCAGCTGGCAGATCAACGGCCAGAGCGTCACCGTCGTCGGCATCGCGCCCCCCGGCTTCTACAGCGAGCGCCTCAGCGCCACGCCTCCCGCTTTCTGGCTGCCCCTGCACATGGCCCCCGCCCTCTGGCCCACCTTTTCGACTCTCCTCGTGCGCGGCGACCAGCAATGGCTCAACCTCATCGGCCGCCTGGAACCCGGCGCCAGCGTGGCCGCGGTTCAGGCGCGCATGATCGTCGGCCTCAAGGAGTATCTGCGCAGCCCCGTCAGCCAGCTGCTCGCTGCGGAGCAGCCCCTCATTCCCCGCCAGTATCTGCGTCTCACGCCCGGCGGCGGCGGCGTGCAGCGCATGCAGGAGCAGTACCAGAGCGACCTGCACCTGCTCATGTGGGTTTCCAGCTTCGTCCTCCTCATCGCCTGCGCCAACCTCGCCAACCTCATGCTCGCCCGCAGCGTCACGCAGCGCCAGCAAACCGCCGTCCGCGCCGCGCTCGGTGCCCAGCGCAATCGCCTCGTCCAGCGCGCTCTGGTCGAATGCCTGCTCCTTGCCATGCTCGGCGGCCTTGCCGGCATCCTCGTCGCCTGGGGCGGAGCCCGGCTCATCCTCCACCTCGCCTTCGCGCAGAATCCCATCAGCATCAGCGCCAGTCCTTCGCTCCCCGTGCTCGGTTTCGCCTTTGCCGCATCGCTGCTCACGGGGCTCCTCTTCGGCGTCGCTCCCGCGTGGCGCGCCGCTCAGGCCGACCCCATTGAAGCCCTCCGCGGAGCCAACCGCTCCACCGGCCGCCACGCCACCCTCGCTCAGAAAGCTCTCGTCGTCGCTCAGGCAGCGATTTCCGTCGTGCTGCTCTGTGCCGCCGGTCTCCTCATCCTCAGCCTGCGCAAGCTCGAACACCAGCACTTCGGCTTCGACACCAGCCACCGCACCATCATCCGCTTCAATGCCTCCACCTCCGGCCTCCCGCCTGACCAGCTCGATGACTTCTACCGCAAGCTCGACGCGTCCCTCTCCGCCATCCCCGGCGTCCAGCGCGTTGCCTGGTCCTCGTGGAGCCCCATGGACGGCAACAACTACAGCACGGATATCTATATCGACGGCCAGCCCGCGCCCCCGCCCGGATCGGCCGTCAACCTGACCTCGTTCGTGCGCGTCAGCCCCGGCTACTTTGCCACCATCGGCACCAAAGTGATTGCGGGCCGCACCTTCACCGACAGCGATAACCGCAACAGCGCGCCCGTCGCAATCGTCGATGAGACCTTCGTCCGGCGATACCTCCACGGCCAGAATCCCATCGGCGCACACATCGGCGATTTTGACGCTGCCCACCCCGCCATCTACACCATCATCGGCGTCGTCGAGTCGGCGCAGTACTGGCCCCCCAACGATCCCGAAGAAGAAGGCCATCCGATGTACTTCCTGCCCTCGGGGCAGTGGGTCATGCCGCCGCCCGCGACCCCGGATGCAGCCAGCTACGTGAACTACGTCACGAATACCCACTACATGGATTCGCTCGAAATTGAAACCCAGGGCGTTGTGCCCGATCTCGAAGCTCAGGTGCGCGACCGCCTCGCCGACCTCGACCCCACGCTGATGATCGAGCACGAGCTCAGCTTCGACCATCAGGTGCAGCTCGCCTTCAGCCAGCAGAACATGATCGTCCAGCTCACCTCGCTCTTCGGGCTTGTCGCCCTCGCCCTCGCCGCCATCGGCCTCTACGGCGTCACCGCCTATGCCGTGGCCCAGCGCACCAGCGAAATCGGCATCCGCATGGCCCTCGGCGCCACGCGCCTCGACGTGCAGCGCATGGTGCTGCGCGGCGCCTTTCTCCAGGTCGGCATCGGTCTGCTCATCGGCATCCCCGCCGCAGTCGAAGCCGGCCGTCTCATGGCTGCCGAGCTCTTCGGTGTCGACGCCGTCAATCCTCTCGTGCTTTCCGCGACCGCCGGAATCCTCGCCCTGACCGCTCTTCTCGCCGCCTCCCTCCCCGCCCGCCGCGCCGCCTCCGTCGAACCCATGCAGGCTCTTCGCGGCGAATAGGCAATGCCCACGAGTGG
>DATJNE010000208.1:0-4280 GCA_035508305.1 Acidobacteriaceae bacterium
CGACAACTCCGGTTCCCTCGATGCCACCCGTGCCCAGGCCGAGCGCGTTGCCGCGAAACTTGAGCCGTTGTCCCGGCCCCCGAGCCCGCAGGCGAACTCCTGAGCTGCTTCGCGGGCGTTCGAGCCCGCAGCGACAAAGGATCTCCGCGCGTCCGGAACTCCGTCACAACCAACCCATTCCCCCGGAACTCCGCGCCATCCCCGGTGTCTAAGCCGGTGTCGATACAATGAGAGGAGAGGCTGGTTTTCTGCGCCAGGCGGCGAGGCCCCGCAACACGGTAGGTCCCGGCACCGCCCTGAAAACTCTGCGCCCCACACCATGACTGTTCGCCGACTTCTTCTGGTTGTTATTCTCGTTTCCGGCTTCTGGTATTTCCTCAACCATCCGGCGCGCGACGGCGCCTTCTCCGGCGGCAATCCCAGCCTCACCCTCACCGAAGCTCACGCCGCGCCCGCCTACACCCCGGCCGAGCTGAACAACATCGCCGTCTACAAGCGCGTCGTCCCCTCCGTCGTCAACATCACCGCCGGCACCGTCACCCTCGACTTCTTCATGGGCCTCGTTCCCCAGCAGGACCAGGGCTCCGGCTTCATCCTCGACAAGCAGGGACACATCCTCACCAACTACCACGTCGTCGGCGAAAGCCATAACATCCAGGTGCAGACCCACGACAAACACCGCTACACCGCGACCGTCATCGGCAAAGACCGCCTCCACGACCTCGCTCTGCTGCAGATCAACGCGCCCAATCTCGTGCCCGCCGTCCTCGCTTCCTCGCGCGATCTGCAGGTCGGCCAGCAGGTCTATGCCATCGGCAATCCCTTCGGCCTCAGCGGCACCATGACCGCCGGCATCATCAGCGCCATCCGCTCCGTGCGCAGCCCCGAAGGCGGCGCGCCGATCGAAAACGCCATTCAGACCGACGCCGCCATCAACCCCGGCAACTCCGGCGGCCCGCTCCTCAACTCTCAGGGCGAAGTCATCGGCATCAATTCGATGATTGCCCAGAACGGCGCCGAGCAAAACGCCGGCATCGGCTTCGCCATCCCCATCGATACCGCCAAAGCCGTCCTCTCCGACTTCCAGAAGTACGGCTACGCCCGGCGTCCCTCGCTCGGCATCCGCACTCTCCCCATCGGTCCCGACCTCGCGGAGCAGATGGGCCTCCCCGCGCAGTACGGCGTCCTCATTGAGAGCACCGTCCCCGGCGGCGCCGCCGATCGCGCCGGTCTCCGCGGCGGCAATCAGCTCGCTTACCTCGGCAACATGCAGATCTCCATCGGCGGCGATCTCATCGTCGCCATCGACGGCCAGGAGATCACCAGCTCCCAGGACATTTCCGAGATCATGAACCAGCACCAGCCCGGCGACACCGTCACCGTCACCTTCTATCGCGGCCGCCGCCGCATGACCGCGCGCGTCACCCTCGGCGAAGCCCACGACCAATCCGCCTGAGCCCATCGGCTTCTCGCACCGCTGACCACTGAAGGCTGAACGCTGCCTTCCGTCTCCTTCCATTTACACTCCCACCATGTCTCGACTGCTCCTTCTTTTCGCCCTCACTCTTCCCCTCACTGCCGCGCTCGCCCAGGCGCCGTCCCAGGCTTCTGCCAACGCACCCGTCGCCGCCGCCTGCCCGCCCACTGCTACCCTCGATCAGCTCATCGTCGCCCTCGACGACGCCGTCACCGGTCCGGCCAACAAGGATCGCACCTGCATGAAGCAACTCATGCTCCCCGGCGCGCGCCTCATCCCCGTCGGTCCGCACGGTCCGCGCGTCCTCACCCTCGATGACTGGATCGCCGCCGTCGCGCAGCATGGCGACGAGCTCGTGGCCGAACACCAGATCAAATATCAGACCGAGGCCTTCGGCCACATCGCCCACCTCTGGAGCACGTACACCACCGCGCTCGCCGGCAAGCCCCTTGCGCGCGGCATCAACTCCATCCAGGCGGTCTACGACGGGCAAAGCTGGCACGTCCAGGAAATCCTCTGGCAGGCCGAAGACGCCACCACCCAAATCCCCGCGCAATATCTGCCGTAGCTTTTTTCGCTGGCTCTCTGATCGCGCTTTCCAGCCGGGCACGTCCTGCTCCTGGCGACTGGCTACCGGCTACACTATGGCCGCCCTCATTCCGCCCGCAGCGCCTCCATGGGATTCACCGCCGCTGCCCGCCGCGCCGGCAGATACGCCGCCAGCATCCCGCTCGCGAACAGCAGCACCGCCGCCCCGGCCAGCGTCCACCCGTCATGCGCCTTCACGCCATACAGGAATCCCCGCACCAGCCGCCCTGCCGCCCACGCCAGGCCCAGCCCCACCGCAACCCCCGTCAGCAGCATCGCGCCGGCCTGCCGCAGCACCAGCCACAGCAGATTCCCGCGCGGTGCGCCCAGCGCAATACGCACCCCCAGCTCGCGCGTCCGCTGGGTAACGACATACGCCAGCAGCCCGTACAGTCCCGCCACGCACAGCAGCAGCGCCGCCCCGCCGAACACCTCCAGCAGATGCGCCGCCAGCCGCTGGCTCCCGAACGAATCCTCCACAATCTGATCCATCGTCTCGAACGTCGAGTTCGCCAGCTCCGGACTCGCCTGTCGCAGCAGATCCCGCAACTCCGGAATCATCTCCTCCGTCGACTGCTGCGTCCGCACCGCCAGATCCATCGCAATCGTCGCCGGCCCATAAATCCCGCTCTGCGGCGTGATCTGGCAGAGACACACCTCCACCTCCGGCTGCGACGGCTCCGCCACCCGGGTCTGCCGCTCGCTCTCCAGCACGCCGACGATCTTCGCCGGCACATCCTTGCGCAGATTCCACACCTTCATCCCCAGCAGCGAATTCCAGTCGTGCTTGTTGGGCGCATATTCCCGCGCAAACTCCGGATTCACCACCGCTACGCCCTCCGACGTCGGCGTGTCTTCATCGGTGAAGTAGCGCCCGGCGAGCATCTTCATTCCGAAAATCTTCTGGATATCCGGGCTCGCCGTCTTCAGCCCGGCCGTGATCTCGTTTCCGTTCATGCGCAGGCTCAGCATGATGTTGAAGGTCTGCCCCAGCGGCACCTCGCTGATCAGCCCCGCCTCCTCGACCCCGTGCAGCTGCTGCGCTCTCTGTAACAGTGGCTGATACAAGCTCGTCATCACGCTCTGGTCTTTGAACCGGTACGACGGAATCGACAGATGCGCCACGATGATGTGATCCGTCCGGTACCCCAGCGGCACATGCCGCAGCGTGTAGATGGTGCGCAGCAACAGCCCGCACGCCACCAGCAGCGTCAGCGACATCGCCACTTCCACCGCGACCAGCCCGCTGCGCAGCCGGTTGTGCCGGCGTCCAGATCCCGTTTGCTGCCCGCCCTGCTTCAGAGCCGGCTCAATCGGCGCCCATGCCGCCATCAGCGCCGGCCACGCCGACGCCAGCACCGCCGTCAGCAGTGTCAGCCCGCACAGCGCGGCCAGGATCGTCGGGTTCACATGCGCCGAAAGGTCCAGGTCCAGATGGATCGGCCGCACGCTCTCCGTCAGGCGTACCGCTCCCAGCGCCAGCCCGATCCCCAGCACCGCTGCAGCCGTGCTCAGCACCAGACCCTCGACCATCATCTGCTGCAGCAGCCGCCCGCGGCTCGCCCCCAGCGCCCCGCGCATGCCAATCTCGCGCTGCCGCGCTGTCGCCCGCGCCAGCAGCAGATTCGTCACGTTCATGCTCGCGATCAGCCACAACACCCCCGCCGCTGCCAGCAGCGCCAGCAACGCCTTCTTCGTATCCTTGTCGACCAGCGTCGCGCCATACTGCGTCACATCCACAAGGGTGTGATCCGCACGATCCTCCGGGTCTACGTATTGCGCGGCAACATGTTTCTGGATCGTCGCCATCTCCGCCTGCGCCGCCGCCAGCGTCACTCCGCGCCGCAGCCGCCCCAACACTTCGTAATGGTCGGATCGGTAATCGCGCCCCTGGTCCTGAGCGCCCAGCTGGATCGTTGCCCACACCTGCCCGTTCGCGCCGGTCGAGGCAGGAAAATGGAACGCCGCCGGCATCACACCGACCACCGTGTACGGCTGATCGTTCAGCCTTACTACGCGGCCCACGATGTTGCGGTTGCCGCCAAACGCCGCGTGCCACACTGCGTCGCTCAGAACGATCGATCCCGCATTCTTCGTCGCGCCAAAGCCCGGCTGCTCCGCAACAAACCCGTGCCCCAATTCCGTCTTCGCCCCCAGCATCCCGAACAGGTTGGGGCTCACCTCCTCGGCATCCACCAGCAGTGCCGCGTTGTTC
>DATJNE010000209.1:0-2412 GCA_035508305.1 Acidobacteriaceae bacterium
ATGGACTGAAGTTTCATATTCGCATGGCGGTGGAAGTGGGGCACGCGGAACGGATCGGTCACGGCGTGGACGTGATGTACGAGGATCGGCCGTGGGAGCTGATGAAGGAGATGGCAGACCGGCACGTGATGGTGGAGGTGAACCTGACCAGCAACGACGTGATCCTGGGCGTGAGGGGGAAAGATCATCCGTTCATGCTCTATCGGCAAGCGGGTGTGCCGGTGGCGCTCTCGACGGACGACGAAGGCGTCTCCCGGATCGATTTGACGCATGAATATGTACGCGCGGCGGATACATATCCGCTGAGCTACCACGAGCTGAAACTGATGGCACGAACATCCATCGAACACAGCTTTCTGCCAGGGGCAAGCCTGTGGGAACAGGTGACGCCGGAGAAGCTGGAAACTCCGGTGCCAGCATGCCGGGGACAGCTGGGCAGCAATACGCCCGCCGGTGCATGTGCCGCGCTGGTGCGGGGGAGCGAGAAAGCGCAGCAGGAATGGGAACTGGAGCACAGATTCCACGCATTCGAGGCAGGTTTCTGAAGGAGAGTTGAGCGAGGCCCTGAGGGGACTTGCGCGCGATGAGAATCGTTTTTTCCACGTACGGCACATTTGGCGATGTGAATCCGCTTATCGCCCTCTCGCTCGAACTGAAACGGCGCGGCCACCGGCCGGTGCTGGCGGTTCCGGAGATGTTCCGGCCCAAAGTGGAGCCGCTGGGAATCGGGTTTGCCCCGGTTCGGCCCGAGCAGGACCCCAACGACACGCGGCTCATCGCCATGATCTACGACATCAAGCATGGGACCGAAACCGGCCTGCGGAAGTTTCTCTTCCCTTCTCTGCGCGAGAGCTATCAGGATCTGCTGGCTGCCGTCGAGGCCGACGGCGGGGCGGATTTGCTGGTCACCGGCGAGCTGGCCTATGCGGGGCCGATCGTCGCAGAGAAGAGCGGTGTGCGGTGGGCTTCTTATGTGCTCGCACCGTTTTCGTTTTTCTCGGGATACGATCCTCCTGTTCTGCCGCCGTATCCAACACTGGCAAAAATGCAGGAGGCCGTGCCGGCGCTCGGACACGTCGTCGCGCGGTTCGCGCGCTTTGTCACGCGCAAGTGGCCGGAACCGGTCTATACGTTGCGCCGCGAGCTGGGATTGGGGACAGGCAAAGATCCGATCTTCGATGCGAAGCACGCGGAGAGCCTGGTGTTGGCGCTGTATTCGCGTGTGATGGGCGAACCGCAACCGGACTGGCCCCCGGCGGTGAAGATCACGGGATTCGCGTTTTATGACGGGGCCGGATCGGAAGGCGTACTCCCGCCGGAGCTCGCAGCGTTTCTTGATGCGGGACCCGCGCCGCTGGTTTTCACGCTGGGATCGGCGGCGGTGATGCATGCCGGCGACTTTTACGAGCAGAGCGCCGAAACAGCGGAAATTCTGGGGCAACGCGCGGTGCTACTGATTGGCGCAGACGACCGGAATCTCCCGAAGCGCAGGCTGCCGGACTCAATCTGCGTGGCGCGCTACGCGCCCTATTCGAAAATCTTTCCGCGCGCGTCGGTGGTGATCCACCAGGCCGGGATTGGGACAACTGCGCAGGCGCTGCGAGCCGGCCGGCCGATGCTGGTGATGCCGTATAGCCACGATCAGCCGGACAATGCGCGCCGTGTGCGGCGCCTGGGGGTGGCGGAGGTGCTGGGCCGGAAACGGTACAAAGCGAGGCCCGCAGCCAGCCTGATCGCACAACTGCTTTCGGACGATGCCTATCGGATTCGCGCGGCCGAAGTGGCCGAAAAGGTGAGAGCCGAGGAAGGAACCGTGGCCGCCTGCGACGCACTGGAGTCGATATCAGATCGGCGCTAACGCGCACGCGCGGCCCAGACTTCAGCGCCAACCGAAGCCCCATCAAAATAGAACGTGGAGAGACCGAGCAGGTCGGTACGGAACGTGCGAACGTGCGCGTCCTGCAACTCCGCAAGAACCTCGGGGCGCGGATGACCATAAAAATTACGGCGGCCCACCGAGATCGCGGCCCAGGAGGGTGCGACGGCGGAGAGAAAATCCGGTGTCGTCGAGGTGCGGCTGCCGTGATGGCCGACCTTGAGGAAATCGGAATGGAGGCCGCCTTCGCGCAGCATCCTGTCCTCGCTGGGAGATTCGGCGTCGCCCTCAAGAAGGACCGTCGTATTGCCGTAACGCATTTGCAGCACCAGAGAGTCGTTATTCCCGGGAGTAGCGGCGGGGCGGTAGCCTGGCTCGGGAGCCAGCACGCGAACGCTCACGCCGTCGAAGGTGAATCTGTCCCCTGCCGTATGCCGGACGAGGCGAGTGCCGGCCGTCTGTGCGTCTGCGAGGACGCTGTCATAAAGACTCGAGTGGGGATTGATGCCGATCCAGAGTTCGCGCGGGCGAAAATT
>DATJNE010000210.1:0-13519 GCA_035508305.1 Acidobacteriaceae bacterium
TCCTTTGTCGCTGCGGGCTCGAACGCCCGCGAAGCAGCTCAGGAGTTCGCCTGCGGGCTCGGGGGCCGGGACAACGGCTCAAGTTTCGCGGCAACGCGCTCGGCCTGGGCACGGGTGGCATCGAGGGAACCGGAGTTGTCGATGACGAAGTCGGCCTGCGGAATTTTGACGGAGTCGGGAAGCTGGGCGGCGAGACGGCGGCGGGCATCACGCTCGGCAGCGGCGCGTTCTTCCGGCGTCGCGTTTGCGCGCAGGGTACGCGCGAGAAAGCGCTGCACCTTTAGCTCGTCGGGCGCGGTGACGAGGACGATGCGGTCGAAGCGTTGGCGCCAGCCGGGAACGGTGCCCCAGGCTTCGGCTTCGAAGACGAGGGCAGACTCGATGACGACGATGGCGCCGGGGTCGCGGGCGAAGATTTCGCCGCTGCGGCGTTCCTGTTCGGCGATGACCGGGGGATGGACGATCCGATTGAGATCGTTGAGCCGGCCCTGGGAGAAAGCGAGAGTCGCGAGGCTGGCGCGGTCGAGGGAGCCGTCGGGGCGAACGACGGAAGGGCCGAAGCACTCGACGATGCGGCGGAAGACGTCGTGGCCGGGCTGCATCATGGCGCGCGCGATGGCATCGGCTTCCAGGACGTGGAGGCCGCGCTCGCGGAAGACGGCGGCGACGGTCGTCTTGCCGCTGCCCAGACTGCCGGTGAGGCCTGCGCGGACCATGCGTCTCCGATCGAAACAGGGAGAATGCGGAACGGTGAAGCTCCGATGAGATTGTAAGGGGTGAGGCGGAGAACCGAAGGCGGGGGAGAAACGTATTCCGAGTGCAGGACACGATGCAGTGCCGGCCCATCAGCGCCGGACGAGGAAAGGATGAATGAACAGCCAGGCGATGCCGGTAGCGACGAGCATGGCGAGCACGATGAGGCCGAGCATGAAGCCCCACGAGGGGCCCTGGCGCTGCGGGGTTGCCTGAGGGGAGGGATTTTTTTCGGGGTTGGTCACCGATTAGTGTACGGCGAATGGTTACCGGAGAAGGGTGTATCGCGGGGAGTGGTGGTGAAAAGACGGGAAGTTAAGGAAGACGGCAGCAACACAAATTTGTGGGAATGGTGTCTAAGGGAAGCAGAGGTGAAGGGGCAGCAAGCAGGATCGAGAGCGTGTCCGGGAGAAGAAGTCCGGGCCAATCGAGGCGAGGAGAAGACCATGGCAAGCGACAGCAGGATCGAGAAGTTTCAGGCAGCAGAACTGGCAGGTCTGCGTACGGAGCTTCTGCAGTCGGGCATGGACTCCTGGCAGGCCGCGCAGGTGGTGACGACGTTTTTAACGGGGCACGGGTACGGCGCGGATCCGGCGATGGTGCGAGAGGCGGTGCTGCGCCTGGAAGCAAATTCGTGCAGCGTCGAATGCATGCAGAGCGAGCTGGAGCGCGTGGCGTACACGATGTAACGGTGGCGTACAAAATCGTTTCAGTAAAAGATTTTTCCCGCGCCGCCGCAAAGATTTTTCCTGAATCCAAAGCGGCTCTCTGTACGTCGAACTGAGCAGGGAGTTGGTCATTCCATTCCTTTGGTTGTTGTGTTCCGCCGGGCAGACGCTCCGTGCGTGCGGTGACAAACGCATGCGAGCAGAGAGCGCAACCGCGGAATACACATCGCGAAAGATCAGGGGCTGCGTTTGCGATCCTGGCCGGGCGTAAAGCCGGCTGCGTGACGCGGTCCACGAGGCGGAACCACGTGGCATTCCGCCGGCGCGCTCGCGCGAACTCACAGTACTCGGCAATCCGGTTGCGCCGGCTCCTGGCCGGCGCTTGCGCGGGGGCTCGTCCGGATGCGGGACTGCAGGGAGAGTGCGAACGTAACGGCAGAGTCATTCTGCAGAGGAGCAATTGCATGCGTATTTCATCTCTGAAGTTCCTTTCCTTCGGTCTGGCCCTGGCGTCGCTGGTGGCGGCGGGCGGCGCGTCCGCGCAGTCTCTGGTGGGAGTGAATACGAGCCTGGATCACACGCTCGACAGCCGGAAGGCGGCGAGCGGGGAAGTTGTGACGACCAGGCTGGACAACACGGTGACGACGGCGGACGGCACGAAGCTGCCCAAAGGCACGGAGCTGATCGGCAAGGTGGCGGACGTGAAGAAGGCGAATGACGCGGTGACCCTGAGCCTGGTGTTCACCACGGCGAAGCTGAAAGACGGGAAGCAGATTCCGGTGAAGGCCACGGTGCTGGCGGCTTTTCCGCAGGTCGACGAGGTGGACGAAGCGGTTGGGGGTGCGGCGCAGCAGCCCGCACCGGAGCACGTTGCGAGTGACGGCGCTTTCAATCAGGAAGCCGGGGCTCTTGCGCATGTTGCTCTGAACAGCGCGGTGAAGAGCAGCGATTCGGGGACGTTCTCCAGCGACAAGGGAGACTTCAGACTGCAGGCGGGGACCAATCTGCAGATGGGGATCGCTTCGGCCAACGCGAGCAGCGGACTGAACGCGGCCGAGTAGCCGTCGTTCATCCCATCAGAAGGCCGTCCGCGCGGACGGCCTTTGTTTTTTGCGCGATGCTTTGGGCGGCATGGGAAGGGGCGACGGAGAACGCAGCGCTCGTTGCGGGAATCGGCACAGAGGTTGCCCGTTATCGACGGCGAATGTCGGCCTCGATGCAGATGCGCGGACCAGAGGCAGCGGTGCCCGTCCCCGAATTCGTCACAAACCGTGCATCGATTCGCGGCTGTCAACGTCGAAAGAAGAGAAGGTGTGTTGCGAGCTGCCCGGCGAACGGCGCAAGGGCAGCCCACCGGCGATTGCGGCGCAGCGGATGGGTCGGGATTTTCCGATCGGAGCTGCGGCCCACACGCAGTCGAGGCGGCATCACGATTCCGCCAGCATGTTCGACTGAACCCTGAACCAAGAGCCGCGATGGCCGCTGCCTGGCTGTCCGCGGAGTGCACTTTTTGCAAAGGAGATTGTTATGCGACCGAAGACCTCTTTGAGAAGCATTTCCCTTGGAGCCGCAACCGCGGCATTTCTGGCGGCGGGCGCCGCGTGGGCTCTTCCCCCGAACTCGACGAGCACGACGGCGAGCGCGGCGTCAGCCACGGCGTGGCTGGCGGGGGGAACAGCGCGGCTGGATCATCAGCTGGATTCCCAGACGGCGCAGAAGGGCCAGCGGGTCGAGGCGAAGCTGGACCACAACGTGAAGACGGCGGATGGCACGGAGCTGCCCGGGGGTACGCAGCTGGAGGGGACGGTCGCGGCGGTGACGGCATCGCAGAATGGCGGACCGGGAACCATCAGCCTGCGCTTCGACAAGGCCGCGCTGAAAGACGGCAAGACAGTGCCGGTGAAGGTGACGATCATCGGGGCCTATCCCAACGATGAAAACCAGCTGGCAGTTTACGGCGAGCAGACGATGGGGCCGGCGCCGAGACACGTTGCGGCGAAGGACCGGTTCGACCAGGAACCGGGAATGCTGAGCCACATTGCGATGATGAGCCGGGTGAGCGGGCACAACTCGGGAACCTTCACCAACAAGAACGGAAATGTGAAGTTGCAGCGAGGAACGTTCCTGCAGGTGGGGATTGCGCCGCGCGCGGCCACAGCAGGCGCATAACAAACAGAGCGAACGACCTGAGGAGACGAGAGAAAAGGCCGTCCGCAGGGGCGGCCTTTTGCGCGATCAGACCTGCATGATCTCGCCTTCCTTCTTTTTGGCCATCTCTTCCATCTTTTTGATTTCCTCGTCTGTGAGCTTCTGGATCTCGTCGAGGGAGCGTTTCTCCTCGTCTTCGGAGATTTTTTTGTCCTTCGCCGCTTTTTTGATGAGCTCGTTGCCGTCGCGGCGGATGTTGCGCACACCGGTGCGATGATCTTCGAGGACGCGATGGAGGTGCTTGACGACTTCGCGGCGCCGCTCCTCGGTCATGGGAGGAACGGGAACGCGCACGATTTTTCCGTCGTTGTTGGGATTGAAACCGAGGTCGGAGGTGCGGAGGGATTTTTCGATCTCGCCGATGAGGCTGACGTCCCAGGGCTGGATGACGATCATGTTCGCGTCGGGAGTGGTGATCTGGCCGACCTGGTTGAGCGGGGTGGGCGTGCCGTAGTAGTCGACTTTGACCTGGTCGAGCATGTGGATGGAGGCGCGGCCGGTGCGAATGGAGCCCAGGTTGGTCTGGAAATCGCCGACGGCTTTGTCCATACGCGTGCGCAGCTGCGTGTAGTCGGACTTGAGAGCGGGAATGCCCGCCATAACCGATGGAGCCATAGGTGTAGTCCTTCAGGAAAACAAGTTCAAAACAGGTATTGTACGCGGGTTGGGGAGTGGGCAGCACGGCGCGCTTCGAGGCGGGAGCCGGATATCGGCGCCACCCGGAGCGGCCTCGGGATCAGAAGCGGAGCAGGTAAGACATCTTCACGTAGAGGTTCTTGCCGTCGTTCATCAGCGACGAGCCGGTGGGGGCAAGGACAGGATCGCCGGTGTTGCAGAGCCCGTCCTGTTCGCGGGTGCAGAGGGCGCGATCGATGTTGGCGAAGTTGCCGATGTAGCCGACATACAGCGCGGTGCCGGGGTGAGGCATGTAGGTGAACAGGGCATCGGCGAAGAGCGTTTTGGAATTGGTGGCGTCGGTGTACTGCGCCGTCGGCAGGGTGGCGATGTACTGGCCGATGAAATTGAACGACGCCGCTTTGGTGACCTGATAATTCCAGCGCGAGATCAGCTCATGGTTGTCGTAGACCACGCCGCCCGTCGCCGGATTGGTGAAGTGCGTGTACACGTAGCTGTTCTGCAGGTCGATCGGGCCAAAGGGCTTCACATCCACGTTGACGTTCGGCGAGGAGACGTCGACCGGCCCGGGTCCCTCATTATTGGGCGGCGAGTAATTGATCCCCGTGCCGTGATAGAAGCCCCCGCCGAGCGCCAGATACGGCAGGGGCGAGGTGTAGACGCTGAAGCCGGCCTGGTTGCTGTGATATTCCACGTTGCCGGGCAGGGCGGAGTAATCGATGGGGCGGAGGCGATCCTGGCCGAGCTGCACCCAGCCGGACAGCGAGGTTCTGCCTTTGAAGTTGATGTTGTACGAGGGGTTGAGATAGTAGTCGAGCGGCATCCCGGTGTGGTCCCAGATGCGTTCGGAATAAAGGCTGGGGCCGTGGGAAAGAATGGGCCCGCCGGCAGGACGGAAAGTATAGGCGATGCGCCCGTTCGGCTCGCGGATGTCGGGGCGCTGAAAGAACCCGGTGTCGGTGACGAATCCGGCCGAGTTGTCGTTGTAGGAGAGCCACCATCCCCAGTGCAGACTGGAGTAGCTCACCTGCTGATACCAGGCCTGGCCGCTGCAGGTGAGCGCGTAGTTCTCGCAATACTGTTCGCCGGGAGTGTCGTTGCTGAGGTTTTTTGTCTGCGAGGTAACTCCCTGGCCGGTGATGGTCCAGCCGTTGCCGACGCGGGCGCGATAATCGAAGCCGCCTGCGCGGTTGAAGGAGCCGACGTACTCGCGATCGGCGTAGATGAGGCCGACGTCGGAGAGCTTGCCGATGTCGCGATTCATGCGGCCGGCGTAGAACTCGGCGCGCTGGTTCGCGTTGGGATCGGTGGCCGGAACCAGCTGGCCGGGGCTGCGATCGTCGACGCTGAGCACGCCCATGGCCCACGGGCCAAGCTTGCCGGTGAGCCGCGCGCCGAACTGCGGCTTGACGATGTTGTCGGTGTAATAGAGGCTGATCGGCGTCTGGAAATAGCTGCTGTTTTCGATGAAGAAGGGCCGCACCTCGGCGTAGTAGGGAGGGAAGCGCTGATTGGGCGTGGCGGGATTGTCGATGCCCACCTGGCTGAAATCCGGATTCACCGTGGTGTCGAGGACGAGGCTGTTGTGCAGGATGAATTTCGCGTCGAGCCCGCTGTACGCCTGGAAGGGATGATCCTCGAAGAAGGGATTGACCGGGTCAACGGAGTTGAGCTGCCGCATGTTGCGCGCCAGGGAGTAGGGCTCGAACTGCAGATTCTGCCCGCGCTCGATGTCCTCGAATCCCTCGACGGCGACGTCCTGGGTAAGGCGGCCGGCGATGTTGTGATTCATGCGCGGCCAGTAGTCGGACTCGTTGGCGTGCGAGATGTTGCGGCCGAGGACGATGCCCCAGGTGCGCATCTGGCCCGGCTCCGCGTTGGCGAAGTAGAGGCTGGCGAAGGGAATGCGCATGAGGACCACGAAGCCGGTCGGGGTGCGTTTGCCCCAGGTGTCCCACACCGTGTCGAAGGAGAAGTCGTAGCCGGTCTGCTCGCTGTAGAGCGCGTCGGACTCAATGCCGAGGGCGTTGCTCTGAAAGAAGAAAGCGCGGCGCTGATCGTGGAAGGTATCGAGCATGACGAAGACGTCGTCGTCGTCGCCTGGCGCGTCGCGCGCCAGCATATGCGCGCGGATCAGCCGCGGGGTGAAATCATGGCAGACGAAGGCGGCGAAGAAAGCCTCGTGGGTATAGCCGAGATAGGCAACGGTGCTTTCCGTCGGCGTGTTTCCGTCTTCGGGGTAGCGCTCGATGAAACGCGCGATGCGCAGCATTTCGGCGGCGGCGGGGGCATGCACCGGACCGGCAAGAAAATCGGCGAGCTTCGGCTCCGCGCTGAGACGGGGGATGACGATGGTCTGCTGGCGGCGCACCAGCATGATGCCGCCGCCCGATCCGGAGCTGTCGCCGGAAGCCGCCGCGGGACCGCCGGGAGAGGGATGTCCGTTAGCGGTGTCGCCGCCCCCGCGCGCGCAGGCGCGTGCATGGCAGGGAGCAAAAGCGGCCAGCCAGAGCAGAATCAGAGAACAAAACCGCAAAGAATCAAAACGCATTCTGCAAAGAATCGTCTTCCGCGTGGACCGGAGGAACGCAAAAGCCTGAATTTCGAGCCGTGAGCGGAACCCCTCTTCTTTTATAACGCAGACTCCGCGCCGGATCGCAGATGTTGCGCAGGGATGTGCCGTTCTGCAAATTGAAGGCTGCAACGGCGGGGAATTAGCTACTGATCGGAAACATCGAGAACCGGCTCGGATTCACGCTTCTTCCTCTGGAGCCGGAGTCCATGATGCGCGCCGCACGTTTCGATAATCCTCCTGCCGACCCGTTCGATCGCATGATTGCAGCGCAGGCCACTGAAAATGGCCTGCCCCTTCTCAGCGCGGATCCCATGCTCGATGTTGACGTTCGGGGCCTGAAGAAACCCAGGCGGTAGCCGAGCAGAACGATCACATGATGGCGGAGGAACTCGCGGCATCATTGTTGGCTGCCGCCTGGGAGTCGGCCTGTTCGTGGGCGTGGTAGCTGGAGCGGACCAGCGGTCCGGACTCGACGTGGCGGAAGCCCATGGCCAGGGCCTCGCGCTTCATGAAGGCGAACTCGTCGGGGGTGTAGTAGCGGGCGATGGGCAGATGGTCTTTCGAGGGGCGCAGGTACTGGCCGATCGTGAGCACGTCGACGCCGGCGGAGGCAAGGTCGCGGTAGACGGCGAGCAGCTCGTCCATCTCTTCGCCGAGGCCGACCATGACGCCCGATTTTGTAACCGTCTTTGGTTCAATTTCCTTTGCGCATCGCAAAAGGCGAAGGGTGCGCTCGTAGCGGGCTCCGGAACGGACGGCGCGATAGAGGCGCGGGACGGATTCGGTGTTGTGATTGAGGATCTCGGGGCGCGCTTCAACGATCATGCGGATGGCTTCTTCGTCGCCCTGAAAATCGGGGATGAGGACTTCCACCTGGCAGCCGGGGGCCTGGCGGCGGATTTCGGAGAGGACCATGACGAAGGCGCGGGCGCCGCCGAGAATATCGTCATCGCGATTGACGCTGGTGATGACGGCGAACCGGAGACCGAGCTGGGCGACGGCTTCCGCCACGCGGCGAGGCTCGTCGAAGTCGATGGGATCGGGGCGGCCTTTGGGGACCGCGCAGAATCCGCAGCGGCGGGTGCAGAGGTTGCCGAGCATCATGAAGGTGGCGGTGCGATGGTGCCAGCATTCGCCGATGTTGGGGCACTGCGCGGACTCGCAGACGGTGTGAAGGTTGAGCGAGCGGGCCAGTTTTTTGAGGTCGTGGTAATTGTCGCCCATAGGGGCGCGGGCGCGCAGCCACTCGGGCTTGGCGAGCGGGCGGCGCGGGGCGAGGTTGATCTGAACCAGATCGGGGGCGGAGGCCATCTGTCCCGATTTTACAGGGCCGGCGGACGGGCGGATTCAGCGAAGGCGCAGGCGGTTGCTGAGATGTTCCTCGTAAGCGGCTTTCCCCCGGACGACGCGATTTTTCGCCTGCTTTTCTTCGTCGGTTTTGAGGGTGGTCAGCCACCAGGATTCAATGAAGCCGACGACGAAGAGCATGAACGTTTGCAGATAGCGGAGCGCGGCGGGAAGGTGCCGCCCTCCGGGGGTGGTGCCGATGGAAACGGTCATCCAGTGGGGGAGCGCAGGCGCGGCGTAGACGCCGATGCGGATGATGGCCACCAGGGCGAGGAGAGCAAGAACGTGGCCGAGGAGGATTTCGCTCAGAGGGATGGCATCGTCCCCGGAGAGCAGGGGAATTTTGCCGCGCTTGCGCCTGGCGTTCATGAACATCGTGATCGTATAGCTGGCGCAGACGGCGAGATCGAGCCGGAAGGCAAAGCCTTTGAGAGGCAGATAAACCAGAGCAAAGGCCACGGCGGCGGGAATCGCCAGCAATTTGCTCTGGATCTTGTTCTGGACATAACCCATCGCGGATCGTGCCTCGTGCTGGGTAGGAATTCGTGACGTTGTGGGCAGTGTGGCAGAGCAGATGGACCGCGGAAATGCCCTGAAGGAGCCACCCTGCACGGCGGATGGGGGATGCTGATGCGACTTGCGGATAAAAGGACAGGGCCCAGGCCAGCGGGCGCCGGGAAACCGTCGGCGGGCGGCCCGAGCCGATTCGTCACCGGATGGTTGCTGTTCGTGGTGAGCGCGGGTTGTAATGGGCACAGGCGCGCGGCAGGGAGGATGCGATGGGCGGGGTGATGCAGGATGTGCGGCTGGCTGTGCGGCAGATGCGGAAGGCGCCGGGGTTTCACCTGACGGCGGTCCTGACCCTGGCGCTGGGCATGGGGGCGACGATTGCGATCTTCTCGCTGGTGGAGGGGATCCTGCTGCGGCCTCTGCCCTTTCCGCACCCGGGCCAGCTGGTGATTGTGGGCGATCACGTGGGCAACGGACCGAATCCGGGAGTGACGGCGCGGGAGATTGCCACGTACGAGCACGCAACGACGGCGTTCTCGGCCATGGGCGGGTTTGCCACGGCGGGCTATGAGCTCTCCGGCGGCGCGACGCCGGAGCTGATCGACGGAGCGCGCCTCGGGGCGGGGGCGTTCGAGGCGCTGGGCGTGGCGCCGGTGCTGGGGCGCGTGTTCACACAGCAGGAAGACGACGCGCACGAACCGATGGCGGTGATCAGCTACGCACTGTGGGTGAACCGGTATCATCGCGATCCTCAGGTGGTGGGGCAGACGATCGAGCTGGACCGGAAGGCCTACTCGATCATCGGGGTGATGCCGCGGAGTTTCGAATTTCCGCTGCTGCCGGGACGGCTGAATCAGGCGAAGGTGTGGGTGCCGCTGAGTCTGACGGCGGATGAGCTGTCGGACAAGAATGTGGGCGCGTGGGCGTATCGCATCGTGGCGCGCGTCAGGGATGGCGTCACGCTGCAGCAGGCGGCGCAGGATGCGGCCCGCGTGGGGCAGCAGATCATGCGCGATTTTCCCGCGAGCATGGCGGCGATTCACATCCGCGGCGATGCGCTCTCGCTGCGCGAGCAAACGGTGGCGGCGACGCGGCCGCTGCTGCGGGCCCTGTTTGTGGCCGTGCTGGTGGTGCTGACGATTGCGTGCGCGAATGTGGCGGGACTGCTGCTGGTGCGGGCGATCGGGCGGCGGCGGGAATACGCGGTGCAGGTGGCGCTGGGCGCGCCGGCGAGCGCGATCCTGCGGCAGGCAGTGCTGGCGGGGCTCATGCTGGGCGTGGCGGGGGGCGCGATCGGGCTGGGGCTGGCTTCGGGAGCGGTGCGGACGGCGCTGCATCTGCTGCCGGACACGCTGCCGCGCGTGGACGCAATTGCGATGGACCCGGCGGTGGTGCTCTTTGCCCTGGCGCTGGCGGTAGCAACGGGCGCTCTGTGCAGCGTGGCCCCGGCGTTTGCGGCGACGCGGGCGAGCGTGATCGAAAACCTGAAGGAGGCGGGGCGCAGCGGTACGGGCGGGGCGAGTCACAGCTGGCTGCGATCGGCGCTGGTGGTGATGGAGATTGCGATCGCGCTGGTGCTGCTGACGACCGCGGGTGTGTTTGTGCGCAGCTACCGGAAGATGCTGGCCGTCAATCCTGGATTCCGGCCGGAGCATGTGCTGGAGGCGGGCTATCAGCTGCCGCTGGAGCAATACGGCACGCAGACGGCGGTGGACAACTTCGATCGCGCGGTGATCGAGCGGCTGCTGAGCCAGCCGGGGGTGGTGGCCGCGGGGATCACCAATTCGTTGCCGACGGGAAACAGCGGCGGGCTGGCAGCGTACACGGTCGAGGGCCAGCCGGCGGCGAGCTGGAAGCTGACGTTTGCGGCGTTTGTGCTGACGGACGGCGACTACTTCCGCGCCATGGGCATTCCGGTGGTGGAAGGGCGGACGTTTACCGAGCACGACCGCACCGGTGAGCCGCTGGTGGTGATCGTGAACCAGGCGATGGCGAAGCATTGCTGGCCGGGGCAGGACGCGCTGGGCAAGCGGATTCACGTGGGGAATCCGCAGAAGGGATATCCCTGGGCGACGGTGGTGGGCGTGGTGGCGGACACGACGCTGGGGCCGCGCGATGCGCCTGTGGCAGATCAGTGGTACATGCCGGTGGAGCAGCCGGCGATCCTGTACGGCTCCAATGCGCCGGAAAATCTGATTCAGCCGGGCGGCGGATTCCTGGTGCTGCGCTCGGCGCTGGCTCCGGAGCAGATGGTGCATGTGCTGCGCTCGTCGGTCGCGGAGGTGGATCCGCTGCTGGCTCTCGAAGACGTGGGCACGATGCGCGAGGCGATGGCGACGGTGGAGGCGCCGCGGCGGTTCAACACCGATCTGATGACCAGCTTTGCCGCGGCAGCTCTGCTGCTGGCGCTGACAGGAATCTACGCAGTGGTGGCGTTTTCGGTGACGCTGCGGGCCCGGGAGATTGCCATCCGCATGGCGCTGGGGGCGCAGCGGGGCAGCATCGCCCGCATGGTGGTGCTGTCGGGCATGAAGCTGGCGCTGACGGGCTGCGCGCTGGGCGTGCTGGGATCGCTGGCGGTGTCGCGGCTGGTGGGGGCGTTTCTGTTCGGCGTCAGCGCGACGGATCCGGCCGTGTTCGCGGTGACGGTTGCGACCATGCTGGGGATCGCGATGGCGGCGTCGGCGCTGCCCGCGAATCGGGCGGCGAAGGCAGATCCGGTGGAGGCGCTGCGGGCGATTTAGAGTGCCAGGCAACCCGGGCGAGCGCCGGAAAAGGCGCGGGCGCGCATCTCAATCGAGGGAAGGAGAAGCGCGATGGTCTATGAAAGCGACCGAACGGAACCGGCGGAGGAGACGGTTCTGGTGGCGTATGTGACGGTGCATCTGGAGTCGGGCGAATCGTTCGAGCTGCTGCCGTTCGAGGATGCCGAAGATGTGAAGAGTAAGGTGTGCGAGCTGATGAAGGCCTGGGCGAAGTCCGGCTTTCTGATCCGGGGCAGCCACATCTATCCGTGGCACCGGGTGAAGCGGATCGAGGCGACGAAGGTGGAGGAGATGTCGCGGAGCGACTCCAGTTTGCGCATGGAGGAGTGGCATGCGCGCGACACGGCGCGCCTGCAGCAGAGCTTCTGGAAGACGAAGCGGACGCGCGGGGATCGGGACGACGGCGGAGAGGGCGAAGGCGGTGAGCGCCCGGGAAACGAGCCGCCGCGCATGGCGGCATAAGCGCCGAGGCGTGGGCCACCAGGCGAAGGGCGACGCGATTCCCGGAGGGCGAAGCGCCCTCTCAGGGAAGACGCAGCGGATCCAGGCGCTCGGCTTCGGGGCCGGCTTTCTTCCACAGAGCGGCGATCGCTCGGGCTTCCTCTTTCTCCGGATCTTTCACTTTCGGCGCCGTGAGCAAAAGCACTTCGAGGTACCCGAGGAAGAAGAGGGCGAGCCACTGCATCATCTGAAAGGTGCTGGGCCCGAAGCGGCCATAGTGGTCGGCGCAGACCGGGATGATCAGCCAGTCGGGCAGCATCGATGCGAACATGGCTGTCCTGAGGATCATGACCAGGGTAACGAGGCAGACGGCGTGCGCGAGGAGAATCTCCGCAATGGACCGTCCGTCCTCCCCGGCGACGAACCGCCGGCCGCGCCTGCGCAGGGCATTGCCGAAGACGAGGATGGTGAAGCTGACACAGAGGGCGGCGTCGATCGCGATGGAGAAATCGCGAAGAACGAAGTAGACGAGAGCCGAGGCCAGGGCAGCGAAGAAAACAACAAATTTGTTCTGAAAATATCTCATTTCGGGCGATTTCCTCGAATCGTGCGAGATATGCAATGTCAGCCTATCCCCGGCGCGCGGGACGGGACATGGCCTAAACGGTGTACGGCGATGGCGGAGAGGTTGAGTTGAGGAATGCCGGGTGCGGGGTTTGGGGGCCGGGACTGGTCGGAGGGTTAGTCCGGAACGGTGGCGGGGTGCGGCCAGGCGCGCGCGTCGCGGGAGGTGTGAACCGCGATGTAGACGCCGGAGACAATGATGAGCACCGCGCCGCAGAGGGTAAAGACGGTGGGCGTCTGGCGCCAGACCAGGTACGCCATCAGAGCGCCGGTGATCAGCTGCGTGTAGTGGAACTGCGAGACGTTGGCGGCGGTGGTGTGTTTGAGAGCGAGGAAGAAGCAGAGGCTGCCGACAGCGCAGAGGAGGCCCATGGCGATCAGCAGCGCGGCGATGCGCGGCGTAAGCGGCGCAGTGCGGCCGACCATGAGCGAAAAGCCGACGATCGCCATGACTCCTCCGGAGAAGAGGGTCAGGCTCTCCGGATTCTCGGTCTGCGTAAGCACGCGCGACCAGACGATGTTGGTCGAGAAGCAGGCGACGCAGATCATGCAGGCGAGGAAGCCGATCCAGTCGGCCTGGCGGGAGCCTCCCCAGGGATGGACGGCGATGACGACTCCGCTGAAGCCGGCGAGGATGGCGAGGGCTTTCTTCAGCGTCATGCGCTCGTGGAGGAGAATCGGCGAGAGCAGGGCGACGACGATCGGTGCGAGAAAGATGAGGATGTAGAAGAGCGTTAGGGTGAGGTGGCGGAGGGCGACGATGACGCAGATGTTGTTGCCGAGGTCGAGAGCGGAGCGCAGGATCTGAGGGCGAAGCTGGTGAGGCTTGAGCGCGCGGAGATCGCGGCGCCAGAGGCCGCGGGCGACCATGAAGATGGCCATGAAGAGGCCGAGGAAGGCGAGTGTCTCATACCAGGGCAGGCCGGACTGGTTGACCAGCTTGATGGATGTGTCGGTGAGGACCCAGAGGGTGAAGCCGGCGACGGCGAGGG
>DATJNE010000211.1:0-21029 GCA_035508305.1 Acidobacteriaceae bacterium
CACCGTGGGTGCAGTGCTGCCGATCGCCGGGGTGACGCTGACGGACCCGGAACCGCTGGCGGAGTTGTACGCCGCCGAGCTGCCGGAGTCCGGTGTGTAGGCAACGGTGAGGGTGTCGCTGCCGACGGCAAGCGCCCCGGCCGGAATATTGACGGTTGCGTTGCCGCTGCTGAGGATCGTGGCCGCAGAGGTGTAGCTGCCGCTGGTCAGGATCACCGAGCCGGTTGGCGTCGGATTACCCGTGCCGCCGGCCACCGCAACGGTCACGGTAAGCGTCTGCGCCGTTGTGACGCTCGATGCGGAGGGATTCACAGTCAGGGTTGGCGTGATCTTCGCTACGCTCACAGAGCCGGTTCCGCTGGCCGATGTCCAGGTGGCCGAGCCTGTCGAGTCCGGAGTGTAGGTGACGGTCAGTGTGTCCGTACCCGCTGCGAGGGAGCCGGCAGGGACGGTGATGGTCGCACTGCCGTTGTTCAGCGTGGTGGCCGACGAGGTATATCCGCCGCCGCCCAGAACCACGGAGCCCGTGGGCGCTGGATTGCCCGCACCGCCGGTCACCGCAACGGCGACGGTAAGCCCCTGCGTCGTTGTGATGCTCGAAGCAGATGGCGTTACGGCGACCGTTGGGATCGCTTTCGTAACACTAACGGAACTCATCCCCGTGGCGGAGTTGAAGGTTGTCGAACCGGATTGGTCCGGCGAGTAAGTGACAGTCAGAGCGTCAGTACCGGCGGCAAGGGCCCCGGCAGGAACGTTGATCGTCGCACCGCCACTGCTCAGCGTCGTGGCCGCCGAAGTGTAACTGCCGCTGGTCAAAGCCACGGAGCCGGTCGCTGTCGGGTCACCGCTGCCTCCGCTCACCGCAACCGTGACGCTGAGAACCTGCGTTGTGGCGATGCTCGAGGCAGACGGCGTCACCGTCACCGTGGGCGTGATTTTTCCCACGCTCACCGATGCCGACCCGGTGGCCGAGTTGTAGGTCGCAGCGCCAGACGAATCGGGCGTGTAGGTGACAGTGAGGGTGTCATTCCCTGCGGCTAGCGACCCGGCAGGAACGTTGACCGTCGCACTCCCACTGCTCAGCGTCGCGGCAGCCGAGACGTAGCTGCCGCTGGTGAGAATGACCGAGCCGGTCGGCGTCGGGTTCGAGCTTTTGCCCGCGACCGTGATCGTGACCGTGAGCGCCTGCGCCGCGGTGATGCTCGAGGCAGACGGCGCTACCGTGACCGTGGGCGAGACCAATTCCGCCTGGAGCCCGATCGAAGTGGAGATGCTGGATTTGTAGCTCGTATCCCCGGCGTAACTCGCCTCGGCGTTGTGCGTGCCGGTCCCGGCCGGTGAGATTCCGGCAGCGCTCGCAGTCACGGTCTGGGAAAGCTGAGAAGTGAGAATGCTGACTGTATTGGCATAGACATTCGTAACCGCCAGGTCCTGCGTCCCATCGCCGTTGAAGTCCCTCACTGCAATCGCGTCAGGGTAGTTTCCGGGAGAGATCGCGATGAGCGCGGCGAAACTTCCGTCGCCGTTGCCCATCAATATGCCTGCCTGAGAGCTGCTGGTCTCCACCAGGTCGGGATTGCCGTCGCCGTTGAGATCGGCAACGGCCAGGTTTATGGGATCAGGGAGTCCGGTCGCCGGCGCCGTGGTTGCGGTGAAGGTTCCGTCGCCATTCCCGAGAAAAATGTAAAGGGAGCTGTCGGTCCCGCTGGCGACTGCGAGGTCGAGTTTGCCATCCTGATTAAAATCCCCGGCGACCACCGCGGCCGGAGAGGCGGATTGCGGCAAAGGCAGCGGGTCTGTCGCCGTGAATGATCCGTCGCCGTTGCCCAGCAGGATCGTCACGGAGTCAGTACCATAGCCGCCGGCCACGACAAGATCGAGAATGCCGTCACCGTTGAAATCACCTGTCGCGATGGCCCGCGGCTCGCTGCTTGTTTCTGCGCTCAAAGGAGAGGCGGTGAAGGTGCCGTCGCCGTTGCCCAGCAGCACGGTCACCGTGCTCGTGCCGGAATTCGCCGTCGCCAGGTCCAGGATGCCGTCGCCGTTGAAATCGCCCACCACCATGGCCACGGGACTACCACCGGTTTCAGGCTGAGTGGCGGTCGCTGTGAACGTGCCGTCGCCATTGCTCAGAAAGACGCTGACGTTATTCGAAGACTCGTTGGCAACCGCCAGGTCGGGGATGCCGTCGTCGTTGAAATCGCCCACCACCACTGCGCTCGGGCTGGCGCCCGCTTGCAGGCTGGACGCTGTCGCGGTGAACGTGCCATCCCCTTTGCCGAGCAGGATCGTCACCGTTCCGGAAGAAAAATTCGCCACCGCCAGATCCGGAATCCCATCCCCATTGAAATCGCCCGCGGCAATGGCTTCCGGATACGATCCGGTCGCCGGCGACTGCGGATTGCTCCAGGCGATCGTCGCCTTGCCCGATCCCAAAGACGCCGTGCCCAGAACCGAGTTGCTGTTCGTCGTGTCGAGGAATGAAATCGTGCCGGTGGGCGCAACGGCTCCCTGGCCCGCAACCGTAGCCGTCAGCGTGTAGTTCCCTGCGCTTCCACTCTGCAGGAGAGTCGTGGTGGCGGGCTGGGACGCGGTCACCGTGAGGGGTGTTGCCGTCGAGGCGCTCCCCGCGTTGCTGTTTGTGCCCACAAAGGCAGCCTTGTAACTGTGGACGCCCATCCCCGGGACGAACTTCAGGCTCGCCGTCCCTGCCTTCGTCAGCTGCGCGCTTCCGATGCTGTGGGTTGGATCGCAGCCCGTGGCAGCAGCGGTGCAGAAATTCACCTGCCCGGACGTCAGCGCCGTCGATCCGGAGCTCACCCCAGCCGTCAGCGTCACCACGGTCCCGGCCGCGACTGACTGGACCGCACTGCCGGCCGCGCTCACCTGCAGCGTCGTTGTCGTATCCGCAGGGGCCGCCGCATTCACCTTCACGACTACGGATGTACTCTCTGTGAGCGAACCGGACGTACCCGTAATGCCCACCGTCGTGCTGCCCGCCCCGGCCGTACTGGCAGCTTTCAGCGTCAGCACGCTGGAAGCCGCCGCTGGATTCGGGGCGAACGCGGCGGTGACACCGGCAGGTAGGCCGGAGGCGGCGAGACTGACGTTGCCGGTAAATCCATTCACGGGGATAACATCGACCGTCGACTCACCGGAACCGCCGGCACTCAGGCTGATCTCGCCGGGCGCGTTGACCAGGGTGAACCCCTGGGCGTTGACCGTGATGCTCCCGTTGATGGTGACGGTGAGCGAGCCGGAGGTGCCGGTGATTGTGAATGGCGCAGAATTGACCGGCGTTGCATTGGCGCTGGCGGTCAGCAGCAGCGTGGATGTCGACGTCGTGGGATTCGGCGAGAACGATGCCGTCACTCCGCTGGGCAGGCCCGACGCCGCCAGATTGACGCTGCCGGTGAATCCATATTGCGGTGTGACGGTAATGGTGTCCTGCGTCGATGCACCCTGGTTCACGCTGCCATAGCATGACGAACAATACAGACTGAAGCTCGGCGCGTTGATGGAAAGGGGCGTGGTGGTCGTTGCGGTTTGCGACCCGGAGGTGCCGGTAACCGTCAGCGTGTACTGCCCCGGAGTTGCCGAACTGCTGGTCGTCAGGGTCAGGGTGCTGGGGCTGCTGGACGTGCTGGAGATGCTGATCGGGTTGGGCGCAAACGACGCGGTAACGCCCGCAGGCAGCCCGGAGATCGACAGGTTGACGCTGCCGGCAAATCCATACTCAGAAGACGCGTAGACGCTGGCTGTGCCTGTGGCGCCCTGGCCAAGGTTGAAGCCACCGCTGCTGAGTGTGAAGGTGGACGCATAAATGCCGAGGGACAGCGTCGTGGTGGCTGTGGTGGAGCCCGATGTGCCCGTGATGGTCAGGGGGTATTGTCCCGTGGCCGCCGTGCTGCTCACTGTCAGCGTCAGGGTGCTGGAGGCGCTGTAGACCGTTCCGGAAACCGGCACCGGGTTCGGCGAGAACGAAGCGGTGACTCCGCTGGGCAGACCGGAAATGGAGAGATTCACGCTGCCGCTGAATCCGTATTGCGGGTAAACCCACACCGTCGACGTTGTCGAGGTCCCCTGACCCACGTTCCCGATGCAGCAACTGGAGAGCGTAAAGGTCGGCGCGTAAATATTCAGTGTGAGCGTGCTGGTCGCCGTTTGCGAACCCGAGCTACCCGTGATGGTCAATGTGGATTGCCCAAGCGCCGCGGTGCTGCTGGCGGTGAGCGTCAGCGTGCTGGAGTTCGTGGTCGGATTGGGGGAGAACGCCGCCGTGACCCCCGCCGGCAGTCCGGACACCGAGAAGGTCACGCTCCCGGTGAATCCATACTCTCCGTAGACGTAGAAGGACAACGGATTGGTGGTGCCCTGGCCGATGTTCGCAAAGGTCGTCCCGCCGATGGTGAAGGTCGGCGCGTTCACGGTCAGCATGACGGTCGTAGTGGCCGTGACCGTCCCCGATGTTCCCGTAATCGTCACCGTCATCGTGCCCAGAGCCGCGGTGCTGCTGCTGGTGAACGTCAGTACGCTGGTGTTCGTGGCGGGGTTCGGGGAGAAAGACGCGGTGACGCCGCTGGGCAACCCGGATGCGGACAGAGTCACGTTGCCGCTGAATCCGTACACCGGAGAGATCGAGATATAGGAGGTCGCTGTTGTTCCCTGCCCCATGTTCACCGGCGACGAGTAATCGTAGAGGGTGAACGAAGGCGCATGGATCGTCAGCGTCACCGTGGTCGAGGCCGTAACGCCGCCCGAGGTCCCGGTGATCGTAATTGTGCTCGGCCCCACCGCGGTTGTGCTGTTCGCGGTGAGCGTGAGCGTGGTCTCGTTCGTGGTTGGGTTCGGGTTCCACAGGGCGGTGACGCCGCTGGGCAAGCCGGTCACCGAAAACGTGACGTTGCCCGTGAACCCATACTGCGGAGTAATCGCGGCGTAGGTGCTGACCGAGGTCCCCTGACCCATGTCCAGCGTCGTCGGGCCATAAACAGTGAACGATGGCTGATGGATGGTCAGGGTCGTAGTGGCGGTTTCCGTAAGGGTTCCCGAGGTCCCTGTAATCGTCAGCTTGCTCGATCCAATCGCCGTTGAACTGCTCGCCGTGAGGGTCAGGGTCGTGTAATTCGAGGTGGGATTCGGGTTCCAGCTGGCGGTCACACCGCCGGGCAAGCCCGCGATCGAAAATGCGACGTTACCGCTGAATCCATATTGCGGAATGACAGTCACGTAGGTGTTGAACGCAGTCCCCTGTCCCATGTCCACCGTCAGGGGGGCCGAGAGCGTGAATGTTGGCTGGTGGACGATGAGATTCAGCGTCGTAGTTACGGTGGTCGTGCCTGACGTCCCCGTGACGATGAGGGCGGTTGTGCCAGCCGGGACCGAAGCCCCGACGATGAGCGTGAGGGTGCTGGAGCCGTAGCCGTTCGCGGTAACGCTCACCGGGTTCGGAGCAAAAGAGGCCGTAACCCCCGTGGGCAGCCCGGAGATGGAAAGGTTCACATTGCCGCTGAATTGATACTCGGGAAATGCGTACACGACGGTGCTGGCCGAAGATCCCTCACCGACATCAAGGCTGCTCGCCGCCGTCTGCAGTTCGAACGTCGGCTGATGGATGGTGAGCGACAGAGGCGTGGTCACCGTGAGACTGCCGGATGTCCCGGTAATCGTCACGTTGTAGGTGCCGTCCACGGCCGAACTGCCCGCGTCGATCGAGAGCGTGCTGCCTGTGGACGTCGAGCTCGGCGAGAAAGAAGCGGTGACTCCCGTGGGCAGGCCGGAAACGGAAAGGTTCACCGCGCCTGTGAATCCATACTCCGGCGTGACGGTGATCGTCGACGTCCCCGTGTTGCCTGGACTGAGGGCGATGCTGGCCGGCGATGGGGTCAAAACAAACGTCGGCGCGTGAACAGCCAGGCTCACCATCGTTGTCGCCGTATGACTGCCCGAGGTGCCGGTGATGGTCAGGGACGTCGTCGAGGCCGGCGCATTTGCTGCGGCCGTGAACGTGAGCACACTCGACCCGGTGGTCGGATTGGTTCCCCAGACCGCGGTGACACCGGTGGGCAGCGTGGACGTCAATGCGAGCGTGACATTACCCGTAAATCCGCCTGCGTCGGTGACGTTAACCGTCGTGGAAGCGGCGGCGCCCTGCAGTACGCCTACCGTAGCCGGCGAACCTAGCAGCCAGAACCCCGGCACCTGTGAACCCGCTAAGTCGTCGATCAGCGGTTGTCCCGTGGGACTCCCCAAGCCGCTCACCAGGTCGTATCCGGCAACTGCACTCCACGACACTGGCTGATTGTCCGTGTCGTTATTGCCCGAGGTAATGTCGTGGAAGTCGGTCGCATAGGGGGTCCCTTCCGCCAGCGTGTAGAGCGAAGGATTCAGGAAGCCGATGCCGCCCAGGGGCGCATTGCCCGCTTCGACCGCCTGTTCGTTGGCCAGGGCCATGAAGCCGGCCCAGCGCGGCGCTGCGAAACTGGTTCCCGCCCAGCCCCCCGAGCACACCCCCGCGGCGCAGTTGTAATTGTCAAAGTCGCCCTCCATGGCTACATCCGGCACGTTGCGATACGCCGTGGAACCGGCGTTGGAAGTATTCGCCACGCCATCCTGCCAGCTGGGAAGCGCGATGTCGTCCGGGCTGATGCCACCCCCGCTGCCGAAGTCAGAGCCGGGAGCGGAGTTCCATGCCACCTCTGACTCCCAGGCACCACCCGCGCCGTTCGTCGTCAGGTGTGTCCCGCCGACCGCCGTGATGTAGGCGTCTTCCTGCGGGTAGAAGTAGGAGTCGAGCGATGCGTCGTACGCGCCATAGTCTCCGGAAGCAGCGAAGAAGCTTTGCCCCTGCGCGGCGAATTCCTTGAAAAAGGGATCGTCGGTGGACGGGTCGTCGGGTTGCCAGCTCCACGAGCAGCTGATCTGTTTTGCGATGTCTTCCGACGCCATAGAGTTAAGAATGCTGGCATCGTCCGCGCCTGTTCCCATGTAGACACGCACCTGGCTCAGACCAGGGGCCATCCCGATCGCCTGCACGATGTCCAGGACGACTTCCGCGGTGCCCCCCGCTGTTATCGGCAAACCCGTTGCACCGTCGAGCAGGACGTTATTGATGGCGACGTTGTAGGTCTGCCCGGCGTTGCTGAAGGTACTGTTCACGTCGCTGATGTTGTAGCCGTCGAACTCCAGAAGCCCAACGGTCTGGCCATTGCCGTCCAGCGTGGTTCCGCCGTAGTAAGCGGCGCGCATATCGCTGCCGAGATAGGATCCCCCAGGACCCGATCCGGTGACATTGGCCATCTGCGCCTGCACCGGTGATGGCGGAATGACCGTCGGGTGCGGTACAGAGTAGTTGTCGAGGCCGGAAATATGCGCGAGGGGAACGCTGAGGTTGATCGAAGGCTCTCGGTCCGGCGAGAAGAATGTGCGGTTCTCCGTCGGATGCTGATAGACGTTCATCTGAACGTTGAATGCAGATTCGATCTGATCCACGGTGCCGCTCAGGGACACCACAAGCCGGTTCGCCGCCGGACTGGTGACGCTGAATCCATGAGCCTGTGCAAACGTAACCACGGCCTGGTAGTCCTCCGGCGCGGGGCCGTATCGCTGTGTGAATTCCTCGACCGTAAGGAAATGGTGGAAGTCCGGGCTCGACGGGTCGTAGAGTCGCGTGAGCAGACTGTTCAGATCCGTCTCGTTCCGCAGCGGCAGCACGATCGAGAAGTTCATCCTCTGTGCGGGCGGCTCTGCACCCACCAGCGGCGCTTGTCCGGAGGAGACCTCGGGACGGACGTGGTTGTGGAGCACCTGAAGCTTCTGCGCGAGGCCCGGACTCGGAGCCAAACAGGCGACGGCGGCAAAGTTGACAGCGCCGGCAGCTGCAAGGCTCTTCTTACGAAGCCAGGTCGAAAAGGCCTTCAGGGAAACACACGAGGACCAGGACAGAGAAACACCAGGACAGAAACCCACAGAAATACCCCACCGGGAAAGGGCCGCCAGAACGGCCGAATGTGAACAAGGGGGAACCGCGCCTAACCCGGAGCGGAGTACTGATCCTCGTTTGAGGCTCCGCCCGTTCTCGTTGTTTTGAGAGTCGGTGGAGAGTCTACCATGCAGTTATCTCATCGTAAGTAACACAATGGTAATGCTAAATCGTCGCTGTCAGGTATCTAACTTACGACTCTGACGCGATCTGCAACGGCATCCTGAATATTCTTTCTCGAGATCTGTTTTCGAGCGCAGCATGTTCGCTGAGGCTGCATGGGGCATGAAAACTTGTATATTGCTCCGTAACCGATCGGAAGGGTAGCAGCGCCCGACAAAATCTGGTCTCGGCAGGAAAAAGCTTCTGGAAACTGTATGTCTTCTCTCAAAGACCCGAGCCGCAGGGATTTCCTGACCGCGGGTTCGGCTGCGGCTCTGGCCGCGGCCGCCACCGCCGCAGGAGCCCAGACGAATGCCCTCTCCCTCGAGACAGCCAATGATCCACCCCATGCGGCCGCCGGTGATCTCTTCGATGTTGCCCCCCGGCGCTCCTTCAGCGCCGAAACAGCGACCCAGGTCGCGATGCCTCTCGGTGGTATCGGCGCGGGCTGCATCTGCCTGAACGGATACGGCGGCCTGCAGGATTTTTCGATCCGTACACGTCCCGAGACCGCGGCCCTGCCAGAGGGCTTCACTTCGGATTCGCCTGAGGCGGCATTCGCATTGCTCCATATCAAAGGCACCGCCGGCGTCACCAGGCTGGTCGAGGGTCCCTTTCCCGTGTTCAAGATCTTCGACCAGGGACTCCAGGGCCAGGGGCTGCGACGCGGAGGGTTCGAAGGCTTCCCGCGGTTTGCCAAAGGCGCGTTTCGCGGGGAGTATCCCTTTGGGACGGTCGCGCTCAGCGATCCGTTGGTTCCGTTGCAGGTCACCGTGGTTGGCTGGAATCCCTTCATCCCGCTCGATGACAGGAATTCCGGAATCCCCTGCGTGATTCTCGAATACAGTCTGCACAACGCTTCCGCCGCGGCGGTGGACTATGAGTTCTCCAGCCACCTGTCGCATCTGGCTCCAGGATGCCACCCAGACCAGGCGGCCAGCCTGAACACCGTGATCCCCGGCAAGGGCGTCTTCCTGCACAATTGCGAAGAGCCACATGCGGAGTCCTTTGGCAGCGCATCGCTCACCGTCATCGGCGCAACCCCGCGCATCAAGGGGATGTGGCTGCGCAGCCCGGGATGGGAGTTCGATTCCCTCTCCGCGCTGTGGCGCGAGGTTTCCTCCGGGAACTTCACCGCCAACGACGGATCGAACGATGTGGATACGACCGGCCGCAACGGAGCTTCGATCCTGCTGGCCGGCACTCTGGCGCCGGGCGAATCACGAACGTATCCCATCGTGATCACATGGCATTTTCCCAATTCTTACCTGCAGGATGGCGGCGTGTCGGAGACTCCCGGCGTCGACGGCGCCGCCGGTTGCCGAACCAGGGCGGGCTCCCCGGCTCCGCCGTGGCGTCCATGGTATGTAACCGAATGGATCGATGCACGGGAAGTAGCGCTTTACGTGGAGAAGGAGTATGCGTCGCTGCGCCGGCGCACGCTGCAATTCCACGACGCACTTTTCTCCTCCACTCTGCCCTCCTGCGTGCTCGATGCGGTTTCCGCGAACCTCGGCATTCTCAAGTCGCCAACCGTCCTGCGCGAGGAGAACGGCAATCTCTGGGGCTGGGAAGGATGCTTTCCCGACAGTGGCTGCTGCCACGGATCGTGCACGCATGTGTGGAACTACGCGCAGGCTTTTCCGAATCTCTACCCGCAACTGGAGCGAACGCTGCGCGATCTGGAACTGGTTCGTTCCATGGACGGGCGAGGACACGTGAATTTCCGGGGAGCCATTCCCGATGGGCATGTGCCTCACGACGGACCTGCCGCCGCCGACGGCCAGCTGGGCGGCATCATGAAGGTGTATCGCGACTGGCAAATTTCCGGCGACACCCCGTGGCTGACGAAGATGTACCCCCTGGTGAAACACAGCATCGATTACTGCATCCGCACGTGGGACCCGGATCACCGCGGGGCGCTGTTCGAACCGCACCACAACACGTACGACATTGAGTTTTGGGGCGCGGATGGCATGTGCACCAGCATTTACCTGGGGGCTCTCTCGGCGATGGCGATCATGGCGCCCGCCGCCGGGCATCCGGACGACGCGAGTTTTTATGCGGACCTCGCCAAACGCGGCGCCCAATTCATGGATGAGCAACTGTTCAACGGCGAGTACTACCAGCAGAAAGTGCAGTATCTGGGCCTGCGCGATACCTCGTTCGCCCGGAGCGTCGCTCACGTCACCGGCCAGAGCAGCGAAATGCAGCAATTGCTGCAGCGCGAAGGCCCGAAATACCAGTACGGCAGCGGATGCCTCTCCGATGGCGTCATCGGTGTATGGATGGCCCGGACGTATGGCATCGAGATGCCGCTGGCGCGCGAGCACGTGCGCTCGACCCTGCAGGCGATCTTCCGCAACAACTTCAAAACCGACCTCAGCGAACACGCCAACGCGCAGCGGCCCGGATATGCCATGGGCCGGGAGCCGGGGCTGCTTCTGTGCAGCTGGCCACGCGGCGGCAAACCCACCCTGCCCTTTGTCTATTCCGACGAAGTATGGACCGGCATTGAATACCAGGTGGCCTCGCACCTGATTCAGGAAGGATTCGTCACCGAGGGCCTGACCATCGTCCAGGCGCTGCGCAGCCGCTACGATGGGCGCACGCGCAATCCATGGAACGAATATGAGTGCGGCAATTATTATGCCCGCGCTATGGCAAGCTACTCTCTGCTGGCAGCGTTGTCCGGCTTTCGCTACTCTGCCGTGGAAAAAACCCTTTGCTTCTCGCCGCAACTGCAGGTCCGGCCCTTCCGGTGCTTTTTCTCAACCGCGACTGCGTTTGGCTCGATCGAGCTGAACCGGCAGTCCCTGAGCGTTCGCGTGACAGAAGGTGAGTTCAGGATTGAGAAGCTTCTTTTGGACGGGAAGCCCCACGACTGGAACGTGACGGTTCGGCAGGGTTCCTCGGCGGAGATGCCGATTTCGGGCTGACCCCCGCGTCTTGCCCATCGATGCCGATCCCGGCCCCTGTCGTAAATGAAGCAGAATCTTAGGTCTGGCGCTGAAAGTGATCTAACGCCTCCTCTCAAATCCACGAAAAAGAAAAGAGCCCTCGGGGCTCCTGACCGACCGAGGGCTGTGAAAGAGCTTTCATCGGTGATCGCATGACAGCTCAACTCCGAACATAAGCCGAGCGGCTCTCAAATGTGACCCGACAGAAGTGTTAGTTTCACCTTTTCTTCCCCTATCTTTCAGGCGCGAGTCCGTACTTGCCTCTTCTCGGAAGGTGATAGCCTTAGTGCGTTTGTGAAGTCGACGCTTGTCGCGCCGCTCCGGGCGCGCCTCGCGAGGAAAGTTGTCACGGATTTCTCGATGAACCAAAATCTCTCGGCCCTGCTTCGGACCCTTCCCATTCTCCTGGCCGGTTTGGTCCCCGCCTTCGCGCAACAGCCAAAGTATCCCTTCAACGATCCGAACCTTCCTGAAGACAAACGCATCGACAATCTGCTGTCGCTGATGACGATTCAGGAAAAGATTGCCGTGCTCGGCACGCAGACCGGAGTGCCCCGCCTCGGCGTGCCCAACATCGGCAGCACCGAAGGCATCCACGGCGTGGTCCAGCGCGAGGCCCGCTTCGGCCGCCAGCCCATCACCACCACGCAGTTCCCGCAGCCGCCCGGCATGGGCGATACCTGGGACCCCGCCCTGGTGCGCGAGGCCGGCGACGTGGAAGGCTACGAATCGCGCTACATCACCGAGAACCCAAAATACAATCGCCAGATCCTGATGGACTGGGGACCGCAGGCGGATCTGGATCGCGATCCGCGCTGGGGGCGCAGCGAAGAAGTCTACGGCGAAGACCCCTTCTTCAACGGGACCATGGCCGTGGCGTTCGCAAAAGGCATCGAAGGCGACGGGAAATACTGGCAGGCTTCGCCGCTGCTCAAGCATTTTCTGGCCAACGAAAATGAGAACCAGCGCGACCGTTCCTCGTCGAATTTTGACGAGCGCCTGTTCTGGGAGTACTACTCCGTTCCCTTCCGTATGGCCTTCCAGCAGGCCGGCGCCTCCGCAGTGATGGCCTCCTACAACGCCTGGAATGGCACGACCATGGCCGTGAACCCCATCCTGAAGAGCATCGTGCGCGACCAGTGGGGCGTCGATGTGCTCTCGACCGATGGGGGCGCCGTGACACTCATGGTCAATGCGCGTCACATCTTTCCCAACCAGGAAGCGGCCGTGGTCGCGTGCATCAAGAACGGGATCAACCAGTTCCTGGATCGTTACGCAACCGAGGTCCAGGCGGCGCTGAAGGACGGATCGCTCACCGAGGCCGATATTGATAACGTCCTGAATTACAAATTCCGCATCGCGATCCGGCTTGGACTGCTCGACCCGCAGGGGCAGGCGGCCTTCGCACCGATGAAGGACACACCCGAACCCTGGAACACCGGCCGCGATCGCGATATCTCGAAAAAGATGGCGCTCGAATCGGTCGTTCTGCTGAAAAACGACAAGAACCTCCTGCCCCTCGACAAATCGAAGATCAGATCGATCGCCGTGATCGGCCCCCTTGCCGACTCCGTCCACTGGGACTGGTACGGCGGCACGCCACCCTATAAGATCACGCCGCTCCAGGGCATTCAGGCCGAGGTCGGACCCGATGTGAAGGTGAATTACGCGGAGAGCGAACTCGGCGATGCCGCCATCAACGCCGCACGTCACTCCGACGTCGCCGTAGTCGTGGTAGGCAATGATCCAACCTGCGGACCGGACATGGCACACGACTGGGTCGCGACCCCCGATGGCGGCGGCACGCTTCCCTGCACCGTTCCCAGCGACGGACGCGAAGGACGCGACCGGCAGAGCATCGACCTCGAACAGGAGCAGCTGGTGCGCCAGGTCTACGCAGTCAATCCCAGGACGGTGGTGATTCTCATCGCCAGCTTCCCGTTCGCAATAAACTGGAGCGAGGAGAACGTCCCTTCGATCCTCACCATGACGCACGCCTCGCAGGACGAAGGCGCCGCGCTCGCCCAGGTTCTCTTCGGCGACTACAACCCTGGCGGGCATCTCGTGGAAACCTGGCCGAAGTCTGCCGACCAGCTTCCCCCGCGCATGGACTACAACATCCGCGACGGCTACACCTATATGTATTTCAAGGGTGAGCCGCTGTATCCCTTTGGGTTCGGCCTCAGCTACACCACCTTTAAGTTTGCCAACCTGAGAACCAGCGCGCCCTCCGTGGCAAAGGATGGCGCCGTCACGGTGTCAGTGAGTGTGACTAACACTGGCAACCGCGCCGGCGACGAGGTCGTCCAGCTCTACGTGAAATACCCGCACTCGAAAGTCGAGCGGCCGCGCGAGGAACTCGAGGGCTTCCAGCGCGTGCACATCGAAGCGGGCCGGACGAAAACAGTCGATATCGCGCTGCACGCCTCGCAACTCGCCTATCGGGACGTGAAGGCCAATGCTTTTCGCGTCGAAGCGGAACCCGTCGATCTGATGGTCGGCGATTCCTCCGCGAACCTGCCGCTCAACGCGACCCTGAAAGTGCAGTAGCGCCCAGGTGCCTTAGTCCGGACCCCCCTGGTCGATGGCCTCCGCCGATGCGGCGGTCGTCCAGTGGTGTCCGCTGCTCGCCAGATTGAACCCGTACAGCACCAGCCGCGGCCGCTCGCCGCGCGTGTCCGCATTGAGCAGCTGGATGTGGATCGTGCGTCGCTCACCCGGCATGAGCGCAATGTAGTTATCGTCGTATAAAGCCGGCACGATCAGATCGCCCGTCTTCGCGCGCACCGCCTTAACACGGACCAGCAGCGCCGGAGCGCGTGAAGTGTTGTGGAGATCGGCAGTGATCGTCCAGCGATCGCCTTCGCGATGGATGTGCGATTTCATCTTCACGTTGACGACGGGCAAATCGCGAATCCCTGTATAGTCATTTTCCTTCAGTCCGCGCAGATAGAAATTCGATGAAACCACCTTGCCGTCCTGCATCAACGTCAGCCGGATGAAATGGGTCTTCGACAGACCCGCCGGATACTCCAGGGGGAACGGCGTCACCGTCGAGTCCTCGTGACTGTCCAGGGTTGCCGACTTCTCCCAGCGCAGCGAGCCGTCGAGGTTGCGGATCTCCGCGTGCGCGGTCAGGCCGGTCTGCTCGCCGGCGCTGTAATTCACGACCTCCACCCCATCGGTCGCCGCGTTCCACTGGATGTGCAGAGGCTCGGCGCCCTTCTTCGCACCGTAGTAGCCGGCATCGGTGTCGAAGAAGTAGTCGTAGGTCTGCCACAGCAGCGAAGGCCACGCGGGATGGCTCATCCAGATCAGCAGCCCCATGCGGTTCCTGCTCTGTCCCTCATACATGCCGCGATAGGCGTTGTAGTCGACAAACTGCGCCAGCTCGAGCCAGTCGGAGACATTTGTTGCGCCGCCGAATTCAGAGTCGATTTCATTGGGCGAGCGGTGTGCGCCGGGCGATTCTGGTGAGAGAGGGTAATAGTCGTGCAGCGGCCATTGATACCCCTGCGGCCACATCGCAGACTCCGGCATCGTTCGCCGCAGGTCCTCCATCTCCACGACATTCGGCGCTCCCATCTCGGAGTGGAACTTCACCGGCGCATGCTCGAAGTAGTAACGCAGCGGCTCCACCCGGTAGGGCCCGTGCCCGCTCACCGGCCCGTCCGCCGAACTCGAAATATAGTGCGAATGCGGCTCCAGCGTCCCCACCAGTTGGCGCAGGCCATCGTCGATTGGCGACGGCGGAAAACCCTCATTGCGCCCGCAGAACAGTCCCAGGGACGCGTGATTCCGAATCCGCAGCAGATAATCCTTCGCGTTGGCGAGGAACATCGCATCGTCGTCCGGGTTCGGCCCGTCCCACGGATTCGCCAGCCAGAAGTCCTGCCAGATCACGATCCCGTATTGATCCGCCGCATCGTAAAAGGCCTCGTCATCGGTCATACCAACCCAGTTGCGGATCATGTCGAAGTGCAGATCGCGGTGGTAGCGCATCGCCGTCTCATACTCGCGTCGCCGGTAGCCCAACATCGACTCGGAGAATCCCCAGTTGCCGCCGCGTGCGATGAAGCGCCGCCCATTGATCCACATCCGCAGTGCGCCGCCCTCCTCCGAATACGTGAATTGGCGCACGCCCACCTCAAAGGACCGCGCGTCCGAGACTGCGCCCTGCGCCACGAACGCGATCGTCACCGGGTAAAGATGCGGATCGCCATACCCAACCGGCCACCATAGCTGCGGGTGCATCAAATGCAGCGCCGGATATTCGGCCGGGCTGAGCGTCACCGTTTTACTTTCCATCGAATCGAGCGAAACCGGCGCCTCAACCTGGATATCGCCGAAATTCACCCGAAGCGTGCCGCTGATTGGCTGCGAATCCTGGTTGTGCAGTGTTGTCTCCACCGTCACATCCGCCTGGCTCGTGTCCGGCAGCGGCAGCGTTGTCGTCACCAGCGGCGATTCCACGGTCACGGGCCCGCTCACGGTGAGCGAGACGTTGTTCCAGATTCCATCATCGCGTCCGCGAATCGTGGAGATCCAGTCCCAGCCCGCTGCTGCGTGAAACGTCGGATTGTCGCGCCCCAGGGCGCCGCCGTTCACGGTCCTGTCCGCCTTGTCCTTCGTGCTGCCGGGGTTCGCGTTGGCGATGATCCGCACTGCCAGCGCATTCATTCCGCCCGGATGAATCAACCGCGTGACATCGAACCGTCCCCGGACAAAAGCCCCGTCGATACGGCCGACATATTGGCCGTTCAGATAGATTTCGGCCTTCCAGTTGATCCCGTCGAAGTTCAGCCACAGGTGATGGCCAGTCTGCACCGCAGGCGCGGTGAACTCGTCGCGATACCAGAAGTCCGCGCAGAAGAACGAATCCGAAACCGCGTACTGGTTGTCGCCGAAATCGGGGTTCGGAATCGCTCCGTCGTTGAGATAGCTCGTCAGCACCGTGCCCGGCACGGTCGCAATCATCCAGTCCGCAGCGGCGAAACCCGGCCGTGCGATCTGCTCTCCACTGGCTTGTACCAGGGACGCCCGCTGCAGCTTCCACGCGCCCCCGGCCAGTTGCAGCGACCCATCGCTTCCGGGCAAAGCAGCCGCATGGGCCTGCGGCACGAGGCCGCCGCGACCCCACACCTCCATCTCGCTCAGCACGTATCGCTGTCCGGCCCGCGCGGGCTTCGTCATCAGCACGCGCACATAGCGTCCGTGCGCCGCCTGGGCGAAATGCACATCGTCGGTCTCGCCCGAAGCCTCCGGAAGCGCCTCGATCGTCCGCCACTGCTGCGCGTCGTCCGATACCTGGATCGACCCCTCGGCCGCGCGCTCCACCCACGTCAGCACTACGCGATCGAAGGTGCAGGACGCGCCCAGATCGACATACACCCACTCGGAGCCGTTCCCCGCGCTCATCCAGTCGCTGGAAAAATGTTCCGGGCCGCCGACGTGCACTTCCCTTCCCTGGTCAAACGCCGCGAGTTCGGCCACGCCCCACGTCGCGATGCCGTCCGCTTCGAGCTCCACGCGGTAATCGCGATACCGCGCAGGGCCGGTAAACGGAATCAACTGCACGAAGCTCGGTCCGGAATAAGTCTGCGCCGGCCACTCTTCCCCGCTCGACCGCCCCACCTCTCTCCATTGCGCACCATCGTCGGACCCAAGCACCACATAGGTCCATCCGGATGCGGGCAGTTTTGCGCGAAACCAGCGCAGCCAAAGATCGATGCGGTCGAGCTCCGGCGGCGCGCCACCCCCCTCCATATCGAACTCCACCCACGGGTGATCGCCCGTCACATCGATCGACGACGTGACGTTGCCGTCGAGAAAAATCTCGCGCTCCTGCTTTCCCAGCACCCCGCTGCTCGAAGTCGACGTGACCAGAAACCGCGGCCCCGCACCTGCATCCCGGATCCCATCCGTCACCAGCTGCGCCGTCAGGTTGTAGTCGTAGGCGCTCGACTGATACGCGGGCCGGTGCAGCGCCAGGTTGCGATCGGTCGCTGCATCCACCACCAGCGCAGGTCCCGTGTATTCACCCGGATCGCCCGGATACACGCCGATGCCGCGCGTGTACTGCGCGAAGCCGGGAACAGAGAGCACCAAAGCTGCGACGGGAAGAAGAACGGCAGAGCGATTCACAACGCAGTCCCCTGGGAAGGAAATTCTATGGGTATTTCAACGCCAGCACCGCCCGCATTGTACCGCCGCGCAAACCCACTCCGGGTCCCAAAGTGTTATCCTCAACGGCTGGGTCGTTGCAGCAGCAAAAGTAAACATCGTGGCCAGAGGATCAACTGTGTTCAGGCTTGGTATCCGTCTTTGTGTGATCGCATCTCTTCTTTGCGGCGTTCTTCAGGCGCAGTTTCTGCAGCAGAGCCTCGATGTCGAAAAGCAGCTGCCTGAGAACCAGCGCGTCGTCATTGCGCGCCTTGAGAACCTCAGCCATCTGCCCCCCGGCGTCTGGCGTTATCACGTCGGCGACCTGGCTCACGCCGAAGATCCCACCGTCGACGACTCCTCCTGGCCGGTCGCCCGGCCGGATTCCACCTTCCCCACCCAGGCTCTCTGGTTCCGCCAGTGGGTGGAAGTCCCCCACAGCCTGGACGGCTACGACCTCACCGGCACGCGCATCTGGTTCCGCTTCGAAGCCTGGGTCAACGGGCCCCTGCCCCAGATCATTTACTTCAACGGCCGCCGTGTCGCCATGGGCGATGACCTGGAGCCTATCGTCCTCTTCGATCACGCCAAGCCCGGCGACCGCGTCCTCATCGCCGTCAAACTCATGGCCACCGTCGACGAGAAGCACTTCGCCGGCAGCCTCATGAACATCACCTTCGCCCAGGAGCGTCCCAGCCCGCAGGATCTGGGCGAGGAGTTCCTTTCCGCGGCGGTCCTCATCCCCAGCCTTTCGAAAGACCCCGCCACCGATCAGGCCACGCTGGCGAAGGCGATCGGCCAGGTTGATCTCAAGGCCCTCGATAACGCCGATCAGATGGCCTTCGACTCCTCTCTCCGGGATGCGCAGAACACCATCGAGGCGCTCGATCCGATGATGAAACAGGCGACCCTGCATCTCACCGGCAACTCGCATATCGACGCCGCCTGGCTGTGGCCGTGGACCGAAACCGTGCAAACGGTGAAGAACACCTTCTCCACCGCGCTGCAGCTGATGAACGAGTATCCGACCTATACCTACACCCAGTCTGCCGCCGTCTACAACGACTGGATGGCGCGCGACTACCCCGACATCGACGCGCAGATCAAAAAACGCATCAAGGAAGGCCGCTGGGAGGTCGTGGGCGGGATGTGGCTCGAGCCTGACCTCAACATGCCCGACGGCGAATCCACCGCGCGCTCCATCCTCATCGGCAAGCGCTGGTATGAACAGCATTATGGCGTCGACGTCCGCATCGGCTGGAACCCGGACTCCTTCGGCTATAACTGGCAGCTTCCCCAGATCTACAAAAAATCCGGCATCGATTATTTCGTCACCCAGAAGATGGCCTGGAACGACACCAACCAGCTCCCCTTCAAGCTTTTCTGGTGGGAGTCGCCTGACGGAAGCAAGGTCCTCACCTACTTTCCCCATGACTACGCCAACACCAACCTCAATCCCGTGCGCCTCTCCGTCGATCTCGCCAAAGCGCGCGAATACGCTCCCGGCCTGACGAATATGCTCGACCTCTACGGCGTCGGCGATCACGGCGGCGGTCCCACCCGCGCCATGCTTGACGAAGGCGTGCACTGGATGCAGGAGGACAAGGTCGTCCCCAAAATGCGGTTCGGCACCGCGCAGCCTTGGTTCTCCATGACCGAAAAAGAAATCGCGCCCGACTCCCCGGTCTGGAACTACCGCACCATCGCCGAGGGCTACCACCCACCCTCGCTCATCGAAGGCCAGATCCACATCCCCACCTGGAAGACCGAGCTCTACTTCGAGTACCACCGCGGCATCTTCACCACCCAGACGCAAATGAAGAAGAACCTGCGCGACGCTCCCGAGTGGACGCTGAACGCCGAGAAGTACGCTTCTCTCGCCTGGCTCGACGGCAGTCCCTATCCCGGCGATGAGCTGACCGACGACTGGAAGACGATCACCTTCAACGATTTTCATGACCTCGCCGCCGGCTCCGGCATCGGCGTCATTTACCAGGACGCCGAGAAGCAGTTCGAAAAGGTCCACCTCTCCACCAACGCCATCTCTGCGGCCGCGCTCCGGACCGTCGCCGCCCGCATCGATACGCATGTCTCGCAGGGCGTCCCGGTGCTCGTCTTCAACTCCCTCGCCTGGCCGCGCTCCGGAAATGTAACCGTCGATGTACAAATGCCTTCGCCCACCGCGGACGTCTCGGTGCTGGACGCGCGCGGTACGGTCCTGCCTTCCGAAGTTCTCTCGAAGGACGCCTCCACCAGCACCTTCCATCTCCTCGTCGCAGCGCGCGATGTGCCCTCGCTCGGCTATGAGGTCCTGCACGTGATCCCCGGCAAGCGCCCGTTCCCCAGCGACCTCAAAGTCACCGGCACCACCCTTGAAAACGCCAACCTCCGCGTCGTCGTCGATCCCACTACCGGCTGTATCACCAGCCTCTATGACAAGCGGGCCGGCTTTGAAACACTCGCCTCCGGCTCCTGCGGCAACGAACTCCAGGCGTTCAAAGACACGCCCAAGGATTACGACGCCTGGAACATCGACCCCGGCACCCTCGATCGCCCGCCGGCGCTCCTCACCCAGGCCGACTCCGTCGAGGTCGTCGAGCGCGGCCCGCTCCGCGGTGCCATTCGCGTCACTCGCCACTGGCAAAATTCAAAATTCGTCCAGGAGATCCAGCTCGAAGCCGGCTCCGACGAAGCTGTTGTCGTCAACGACATCGACTGGCACGAGACTCACGTCCTGCTCAAAGCCGCCTTCGCGCTCTCTGCCACCAGTCCCTTTGCCACCTACGAAATTCCCTTCGGAACCATCCAGCGCCCCACCACCCGCAACAACAGCTGGGAGAAAGCACAGTTTGAAGTTGGCGCTCAGCGCTGGGCCGATCTCGGCGACGCCCAGCATGGCTTCAGCCTCATCAACGAATCCAAATACGGGTACGACGGCGTCGGCAATCTCCTCCGCCTCAGCCTCCTGCGCTCGCCCGTCTGGCCCGACCCCAACGCCGACCGCGGCCACCACCACTTCCGGTACGCCCTCTACCCCCACGCCGGCGACTGGAAGCAGGCCATGACCGTCCGCCATGGCTACGACTTCAATTTTCACCTCCAGGGCCTGCAGGTCGAAGCGCACACCGGCTCCCTGCCCGCCGAGCACTCCTTCGTCGGCATCACCCCCGACGACGTCGTCCTCACCGCCATGAAGAAGGCCGAAGACAGCCACGCGCTCATCTTCCACTTCTACGAGTGGGCGGGCAAAGGCGGCAGTGCCGTCCTCCGCGTTCCCCCCGGAGCCACCGGCGCCGTCGAAACCAATCTCATGGAAACGCCCCAGGGCGATCCCTTGCCTCTGCAGGGCGATCGGGTCACCGTCCACTTCCGCCCCTACGAAATCGTTGCCGTCCGGGTCAGCTACCCCGAAAGTGGACAGGCCATGCGTTGACCCTGGTTCGCACCCACCGATATACTTAGAGGGAACCAAGCGGGAGTAGCTCAGTGGTAGAGCATCGCCTTGCCAAGGCGAGGGTCGCGGGTTCAAGTCCCGTCTCCCGCTCCAGCTTGCCGCCATGGCTCTCTGCTCTGGCCGCCGGTTCCCTTCTGGCGTAAGATTTCCTGTTCAGGGCGCGGTACCCAAGTGGTAAGGGAGAGGTCTGCAAAACCTTTATGCGTCGGTTCGATTCCGACCCGCGCCTCCACCGGTTCCCCATCCTTCCCCTTCTCACGTAATTTCCCCGATCACCATCCCCACCCCCCAGGAACCTTCCCGCCGCCAA